>JAITPK010000081.1 GCA_031289475.1 Mycoplasmataceae bacterium
GGTGATATTTATAAAGAACAAGTACACCTAAGTGAATTATCAAAATTATCGCTTGGTTTATATTTATCGCAAATGTTCAAACACAATGTTACGAGTCAAAGCAATAAACAAGTTTACAATGCTTGGAAGCCACGCATTGGCGAAGTTGTATATGCTGAAGTAGAAAAGGTCGATGGTAAAACCGGATACGCTACTGTAAATCTAGAAGGTACTTTTGGCTTCGTTAGTCGCCAAGAAACAATCATGGGCGAAATGTTAATCCCTGGACAAAAATACAATTTTTATATCAAAGATGTAAAAGAACAAACTAAAGGCTGGCCAATCATTCTTTCTCGGGCTGATGCTGGTTTAGTTCGTTATTTAATTTCATTAAACATCCCAGAAGTTCAAGAAAAAATCATTGAGATTAAAGATATTGCTCGTGTAGCTGGATTTAAGACCAAATTGTCAGTTATATCTCATCAAGTTAGTGTGGAACCTGCTGGAACCATTATTGGGCCGCGTGGCTCTCGAATTAAAACAATTCAAGATCAAATCCATGGTGAGCATATTGAAGTAATTGAATATGACGAAGATTTCAAACACTATATCGTTAATGTTTGTGCTCCTGCCGAAATTGCCGGATTTAGTATTATTGAACCAAAAACTCCTGAAGAGCGTCGTCAAATCATTTTAGTTGCTCGCGCTGATAAATTAGCATTGTTAATCGGCAAGCGTGGTGCAAATGTTCGTTTAATCTCAGAAATGTTAAAAGCTAACATTGAAATCAATACGATTGAAGAAGCACATGAAGCTAATTTACAATATCAAAGAGTTGACCCACAAACTATGCGTCAGCAAACATTCAACCGTGCTTATAAAAAATATCATGCAGGTCGAGATGTATTAAGTCAATATAACAAAGCTGGCCGTTCTCGTTCGTCTACACCAACAGTTGTCGCTCCACAAACTGCATCACAAATTGCTACAAGTGTAGCTAAGAAGCAAAAGTCTTCAATTCTTGAAGACTTTAAGGGTATGAATAAGGAAGATATCTTAAAAGAATTATCCGATGTTAATACTAATGAAAATATCGCTGACAACATTGACGACGAATTCCAAGAATAATTTAAAAAAATAATGTTTAAGAAAGAAGGTGAACTATATGAAAATAAATAAAAAACAAGATACTAGACAAAATCTTGATATTAAATCACAGTTCAAAAAAGTTGATACTGGAGTTAAAAACGGTGTGTTCATTTTTAGTTCGCCTTTAACTGTTGAACAATTTGCAGCCAAGATTAACAAAACCCCAAGCGAAATCTTGAAATATTTTTTCTTAAAAGGAAAGATGATGAATTTAAACGCAATGCTTTCCGAAGAAGAAATCGGTGAGTTATGTTTGGAATATAACTTTGATTTTGAGAAACGTTTGGAAATTGATGAATCAAATGTTTTAAGTCATATTAAAGTAGACGATGATGCTTCAACTTTAAAACCAAGACCGCCAGTAGTTACAATTATGGGACATGTTGACCATGGTAAAACAACATTATTAGACTATATTCGTAAGGCACATGTTGCCAAAGGCGAAGCTGGAGGCATTACACAGCATATCGGCGCCTATCAAATTAAATATAAAGAAGATAAAGTTACTTTTATTGATACACCCGGACATGCTGCCTTTACTGAAATGCGCGCGCGTGGTGCAAACATTACTGATATCGTTGTATTAGTGGTTGCTGCTGATGATGGTATTAAACCTCAAACAGAAGAGGCAATTGATCATGCCAAGGCGGCTAATGTTCCAATTATTGTGTTCATCAATAAAATGGATAAACCATCAATTAACCCAGACAAGGTAATGACACAATTAAGCGACAAAGATTTATTAGCTGAAGAATGGGGTGGATCAACCATCACTATCAAGGGTTCGGCATTAACAGGTGACGGCGTAACAAAATTATTAGATGCAATTTTAGCAATTGCTGAAATTAACGAATATAAAGCTAATCCTAACCGTTTGGCAATTGGTATAGTAATTGAATCTAATATGGATAAAGGATTTGGCCCCGTAGCTACTGTTTTAGTTAAAAACGGTAGTTTAACTAAAGGCGACTTTATTATTGCTGGTAGTGCTTTTGGAAGAGTGCGTGTGATGTTGGATGAAAATTTGAAAGAAGTTCTAATTGCTTATCCATCACAACCTGTAAAGATTACTGGTCTTTCAGAACCACCAGTTGCTGGCGAACACTTTGTTGTTAGTACTAATGAAAAAGATATTAAAGAACTAGCTGAAAAGATTCGTTTGCACAAATTAATGGTGAGCCGTCAAGCTGATACTTTACTTAACAATACAGCAGATGGTTTGAAATTATTTAACATTATTCTTAAAACTGATGTTCATGGTTCACTAGAAGCTATCCGAGGTATGCTGTCCAAAGTAAGTGTTGAAGGCACTAAATTACAAGTTATTCGATCTGCTGTTGGTGGTATTACTGAATCCGATGTTCAATTAGCTAAAGCTTCAAAAGCAATTATTATTGGTTTTAATATCAAACCGATAAGAGCGACAAAAGAAATTGCTGAAAATCAAAAAGTCAGAATTTTGTTTTATGACATCATTTATAAATTGAATGAAGATATTCAAAATTTTCTATTGGGTGAATTAGATCCAATTTACGAGGAGCAAGAAACTGGTGAAGCTATTATCCAGCAGTTATGAAAGCACTCTGATGTTGGTGTGATTGCGGGATGTTTAGTACAAAATGGCGAAATGAACCGAAATGATAGTGCTCGAGTATTAAGAGAAGGAACTGTAATCATTAATACCAAAATTGCATCCATGAAGCATTTAAAAGAAGTTGTTAATAAAATAACCGCTGGCATGGAATGTGGTGTGACTCTGGAGAAATATAATGATGTCCGAGTTGGTGATATTATTCAAACTTATCGGCTAGTCGCTAAAAAAAGAGGTGGCTAATATGCGTTCTAATTACAAACATGAGCATATTGAATCAGAAATTCTTAATGTTTTAAATCACACCATCAAAGCGGAAATTTACGATGAATATTTAAAGAATTGTTCGTTTACTGCTGTGAAATTATCTCCGGATTATTCCATCGCTACTGTATATGTAGATACATATGACCGTAGTAAAATTGAACAAATGATTGATAAGTTGACAATTGCTAAAGGGGTCTTTAAGAGTGAGCTATCGCGTCATATGCGAATTCGCAAAGTACCTGATGTTAAGTTCGTGAAAGATGACACAATTGATAATTCTTTAAAAATTGACCAATTATTAGATAAAATATAAGTCCCTTTAAACTATATGAGTGATCTAGATAACAAAGAAAAGAAAAACGAAGGCGAAACAAC
>JAITPK010000054.1 GCA_031289475.1 Mycoplasmataceae bacterium
TCAACACCATTTGGTAATGCACCATCATTGTATGTTGCACTTCAAGTAGGTGTCGTTGTGGCAGTTGTGTTGTATTGTGTTTGACTTGATCATCCATAATCTGATGATGGTGCTTTGTCACCACTAATGGTTTGGTTTGATAATTTATCGCCACAACTTGTGGAAATTAATGGAATCGAAGTTAATAGACCCCCCCCAAGTAATCCTAATGATATGGTTGTTAGTAATTTTAGTCTCTTCATAATATCCCATGGTGTTTTGTATAAAGAAATTATAACCCCCCCCTCCTAGTTAAACAACAATTATTTTCATAATGAAAATAATTAGTACTAATCTTCTTTTAATAATTTAATAAATACATCTTGGGGTACGGACCGTTACCGATGGCTTTTAATTTCTTCATAATTTTCTTTCAGAGAATTTGTTACAAATCATTATATATTTTATCCAATAATCATTCTATTAAATTAATGATTTTTACACCGTCAATGATAGCCTCATCTGGGTGATCCAAAGTTAAAATTATTTTTTCATTGCCATCTTTTACATCGATTAATGACTTTATTTCTCTTTTCAAAGTGTCTTTATTACTTATAGTATAGCTTACTTGAATGTAGGTTTTTTTACCGTTATGAGTAGCATAAAAATCAATCTCATTTTCGTTTTTGCCAACTCATACATTACATTCGCGGCGAAGTAATTCAACAAAAACGATGTTTTCTAAAACGTAACTTTTTTTTATGTTATGAAACCCGAGTCTAGCGTTAACCAAACCTTGATCTACAAAATAATATTTAGGCAACATCTTAAATTCTTCTTTGCCTCTTATGTCAAATCTGTTAACTCTTTTGATAATGTTGGCGTTAATCAAAGCATTAATGTATTCATCAATTGTTTCATTAGTTTTACCACTATGCGATTCTTGGTAATTACTACTAATATAATCAGAAATTCTTTTATTTGACGTTTCTCTACCAATGTTATCTGATAAATAATTCACCAAATGCAAAAATAAATTCATATTCCTAATTTGGGCATATGCTTGAACGTCATTAACGATGATAGAATCTAATAATTGCTTTAAATAATCTTCTCTCATCGTTTGATCAATCGTCGTAAGTCTTGGGAAGCCACCATAAATCATATATTCCTTAAAAGCTTCATCTTGCTTCATATCGGTGTCACTCATTATTTCTTTAAATGATAAAGGATACATTTTAATTTGAATATACCTTCCACCAAGAATTTGGGCATTTTTGCCTAACAATGTTTGTGTATTAGAGTCTGTGACATAAATGTCAAGAAAATCATAATGTCTAATGCTAGATAGAAAAAATGCAAAACTTTCCATCATGTGTATTTCATCTAACAAAACATAATGTTTTACTTTTTTATCTTTCGCCCAATTAAGAATAAATTTTTCTAAATTACCCTTTATTTTAAAATTGGCGTATTCCAATTTTTCAAAGTCAATATGTAAAATATTGTCTGGTAGTACTTTGGCTTCCTTTTGTAATCATTTATCATATTGTTTTAGTAGTTCTGATTTTCCACATCTTCTAACACCGGTGATTATCTTAATTTCTTCTTGGTCTTTTCACCTTTTAAGTTTATTCAAATACTCAACTCTCTGAATCATATTGCTCCTTTAATAGTTTCGATTATAGTAGAAATTGTTGATATTTACTAAAAAGTTTCGACTATATTCGAAACTAAAATAATTAAGATTGGTCCTATCAATTTGTATTATTAAGAATTGCTAGTAGTCAAATTTTAGCGGTAATTGGACAATCGTTTGATGTTACATATATTAATAATTTACTACGATACTTACCATTAAATGTTTTTTTACTACCGTCAATATCTGCATTACCAATTACTAGAATCGTGAAGTCAGGTGATGGATTCTTATTAGAAATTGATGTTAGTGTTAGATTGTCACCTGACAAATCTCCACCACCTACTTTAGCAAAATTATTAATAAAATAAGCGCCATTCCAAGATGGGTAGCGAGGATTATTAGTTGTTGGCCAATTTGAATCTGATGTTGACGGTACTTTGTTCGAAAAGAATTGTGTTCCATCCATTGTGAGATTTCCGGAGGCGGTAGAATTGAAGTAAACACCATAAGTGTCGGAAGAAGTTGAGACGATAGTGATGGCACCTTTGATGGTGGCGGTTCCAGATGCAAGGCCGTAGAAGAAGAACGCAAAAGCATCAGAAGAAGTTGAGGAGATGGTGAAGGTACTGTCGATGGTTTGGGTGGAGTTAGCAGTGGTGGCGGCAAAGTAGACGCCGTAAGCGGAAGAGGCTGAAGAGGAGATAGTGAAGGTGCCGTTGATGGTTTGGGTGGAGCCTAAGGTAGTGGAGTTGAAGCGGACGCCATAAGCGACATTAGGTGATGAGACGGCGAAGGTACCATTGATGATTGTGGTTCCGGAGACGGCGGTGTTGAAATAGACGCCGTAAGAAAGACCAGAATTATTTGCTCTAATTGTGAATGTGCCGTTGATGGTTTGAGTGGAATTTGCATCGGTGGAATTGAAGCAGACACCGTAGGCGTTAGCGTTAGTTGATTCGATGGTGAATGTACCGTTGATTGTTAAATTTCCGGAGGCGGTGGAACCGAAATAGACGCCGTAGGCATAATTTTCTGCAGAAATGGTGAAGGTGCCATTGATAGTTTGGATGGAGTTGGCGGTGGTGGAGTTGAAATAGACGCCGGTGGCATAACTAGAGCTTGATATTATAAATGTCACGTTAGGGTCAATTGTTAGATTTTTAGTATAAATACCAGCACAACCGGAAGAGGTTGTGCCAATAAATACACCGTCTGCCTCGTTTGATTCTCCATTACAAGTGATAGTAACTCCATCTTTGGCACTAATATGACAATCCATATCGGGATCAACTAAAAAACCAAAGCTAATGTTCTCTGTAACTACATAATGAGTAATATTACCATTAGCCTCACTAAATTCTTTTAATTTAAGTAATTGATTACCGATCGTGTAATATGATGAACCATTATAAAAAATATTGGTATCCGCACCAGTTAAATAATCGGCAGCATTAGTATTATTGATTTCAATTGTTTTCTCGTCCGGAGTCGGTGTCGGACTACAGCTACAATTCGCAGTAATTAATGGAATAGAGGTTAATAGACCGACTCCGATGAGTCCGACAGATAGTACTGTGATTAGTTTTAATTTCTTTATAATTTTCTCTCTAATACTTTGTTGAATTATTATATAAAAATATCTTTTGTAATATGAACTTCGTGACCAATACCATAAGATAAAAATAAAACAAGGTTTTGAACCTTGTTTTTATTTGAACACGGATTTTAACTT
>JAITPK010000032.1 GCA_031289475.1 Mycoplasmataceae bacterium
TGGGTATGAATTAGAAAGGAGGTACATATGGAATACAATAACAAGCCAAGATTAACCGCTGAACAAGTACAATCCTGAACAGATGAAGAATTTCAAAATTATCGTCAAGCTTCTTGAACAAAGAAACGTGAGCAATTTGCTAGTGATACACCAGCAGACTGATTTATGGGGTCTAAAGAACAATTAATCAAGTTCCTTGAGAGAGGTAATAAATTTAGGAGATAAGATCTTCTAGATAAATAAAAGGTGCGAAAGCATCTTTTTTTATTATTAAATATTACTTAATGTTTGTTTACAATTAACATATGAACTTATACGATACAATTTTTAAACGAAGATCAGTTAGACATTTTGATATGCGTCCCTTGAATCCTGATTTGTTATCACAAATCAATGGTTACATTGCAAACGTCAAACAAATTGACAACATAGATAAAGCTCATTTCAATCTCGTAGATGAAAAGATGACTACTGGTGGGATTAGAACACCACATTATTTTTTAGCGAGCGGACAAGATGGACAAGGTGCTTGTATCAATGCGGGCTTTGCATTAGCTGAATTAGACCTTTATTTACAAAGCAAAGGATTTGGCAGCATTTTCTTAGGTTTCACCAAACCTATTCAGAAATCTGATAAAACTGGATTCATTATTTCTTTTGGATTTGGAAATTCAACTGTGCCATTAAGAAAAAGTGCAGATGATTTTAAGAGACTACCCATTAATACAATCAGCAATATAGATAACTCAATTACACAAACTGCTAGAATAGCACCATCAGCAGTTAACTCACAACCTTGATTTATCAATTATCAACCCGGGAAAATAACAATTGATTATCATGGACGTGGTATTTTGAAGCTTGCTCTAAAAAAGAAGATGAGTATGGTGGATCTTGGTATAGTGACTAAATTTATTGAAATAGCATTACAACATGAAAACAAAACTGTGGAATCAATTAATGTAAACACCGGCAAGAATGTTTCCATAGAAATAACATTTAAATAAACCAACAATCCTTCGTTTGGAGAGAAATACTTTCTCTCACATTTTCAATAAATATATGTTAATATATTAGTCCGCTGTATCACAATCGTGCAGCTTCAACCGTTCGCAAATTGGTTTTAAATTACTTTAATGTATACCATCAAGACGAGTCTAAGATTGTAGGAGGAATATACATGTTCGCAATATTTGAAACTGGTAGTAAACAATACAAAGTATCAGTTGATGACGTAATCTATGCCGAGAAAATTGAAGGCAAAATAAATGACAAGATAGAATTTGACAAAGTATTAATGATTGATAAAACCATTGGTGCTCCATACATTGCTAATGCAAAAGTAATCTGTGAAATCCAAAAACAAGGTAAACAGGAAAAACTTTTAATCATTAAGCACATTAGTCAAAAACACCACACAAAGAGACAAGGTCACCGTCAACCTTACACAAAATTAATCGTAAAGGAGATAAAGAAATAATATGGCATCTAAAAAAGGCGTTGGTTCTACTAAGAACGGTCGCGACTCTAATCCCAAATATCTTGGTGCAAAACTAGGCGATGGTCAATTTGCTAAAGCTGGAATGATCATTTATCGTCAAAGAGGTAACAAAATTTATCCTGGTCGAAATGTTGGTCAAGGTAAAGATCATACATTGTTTGCTAAAAAAGCAGGAACAGTTAAATATCTACGTTTTGGTGACGACAAAACTAAGGTTGAAGTCCAAGTCACAAAATAAGACAATCCACAAAGTGGATTTTTTATTTTCATTATTTGCAATTTTAATTATTGTTATATGCTAGATTTTGAAACTCTCATTGACCAACAAAAATAGGCAATCAGTCAATATTAAATGAAACCAAATCATCACCGGCACTAACTTCATAAAAGCGTTGTGCAGCTTGATAATAATTTAATTGTTTAGTAATAGTGCCTTGTTGGTTAGTAATCGATACATTTCTTCACGCTTCGCCAACACAACTATCTTGAATGCTAGGTGAAACAATATTTTTTTCAGGATCTTCAGGGTCGTAGAACATTTTTGAATCATCCATAAAATTATCATTAAAGCCATTCGTATTTCCTGGACTAATATTGTTTGTAATTTCTGGCAAATTTGATTCAAAATGAACAGGAACTTGTTCAATATCTTTGAAGTTGCTTAGATAGTAACTGCTGATGTACATCCCATTAACACCTCATGGTGATTCTAAACCCAGGAATCTAAACGCATCGAACCAATGTGTTCTTAATGAAACATTGCCAATAATATACGCCCCGGCTCCGGACGACTTCAACCAATATGAATAATAAGAAGCGCTATCGCAAGGGGATAATTGTAGCAAAGTATCATTGATCACCGTTGTTTTATCCATATAAGTGTGAGCGGAGTTTTTATTAGCAAATGCGCCTAAAATTAACATTTCATTTGCGTCAATGTGAAAATCTATATGTGCATTCAACAAGCCCAAAAGAACCTTTACGTCAATTGAAAATTGAATTGATAAATCCGTTATCTTTCCGGAATTGATATCGTAAGTTAATTTTCACGATGATGTTCAATTTGTTATTTGAGAAACACCTTCCATTCCTTTTAAACTATCCATACATTCAATTGAATAATTAGCAAAATCCGTTAACAATATATTGGTTATGCCACCAATTTTACTATCGTCAGACGTGATGTAATTATCTTCAAGCAAACTAAAGGCGTCCACATTAGGTATTACAGGAAGCGGATTAACTAAATATGGAGAAGAAGAATTAAACTCTTTATCAATATTGATAATATGTTGCGCTATAGGCGAGTAATCATCAACTTTAAAAAGATGCATTTTATCCTCTGAGGTATTATTTTTTAAACCTCAAGTGACTGAAATATAAAATCCTAATGTTGCCACCAAAGGAGTGTCAATAATTGTAAATTTTTGAGAAATAGATGCATTGGTTTGAACAATTGCATCTTCATGAATGTATGTTTTATAACTATTGTCTATTTTTCCATCGCTATCTAAATAGAAAGTGTCCTTGTGAACAAAATCATCATAAAAATAACTGTTCCAAGATATAGAATAGTCAAAAATTCTACCACTAACCCATTGTGTTTCATTGTCACCTGTAATGTCAAAATTAGGTTGAGAAATAGAACATGATGATAAAGAGCATGGAATTATGACCACACTAGAAAACAACAAAATAGATAAACACAAAGGAACTATTTTTTTCATAATGTTGATTTTGTATAGAAATATTCGTGGAATAGTTTTGCCGGGCATTTATCTTTTGAACCTGAATATAGCAAGTTCCCATTGTCAATGATTACAAACCAATTTGCAAAGTCACGAATTTCAGACAGGTTATGAGTGGAGATAAAAAAAGTTGTACCAGATTTATGAAATTTTCTTATCGTTTCATAAAAATAACGTCTATTTTGAGGGTCGATGTTTGAAGTTGGTTCATCCATGATGACCAAATTGGGATTGCATAATAACGATTGAATAATGTTAACTATTTTTCTTACCCCAGAAGATAAAACGTTCAGTTTCTTCGCTAGGAGATTTTTGGGACAATGCATATATTTAAATAATTTATTAATTTCATTTTCAAAATTTAATTTACCGTCATTATTTTTTAAATTAAACACTATGAGTAATAAATCTTTAACCGTGATCTTACCAAAAGTAAAATATTCGGGAGCAAACCCTAATTTGCATCTAGACTGAGGTAATCGATGACAAATTCCGTTAATAAAAATTTTTGTGTTAGATTTGGTTTTGTAAAGATTTAAAATGGCATTAATTGTCGTTGTCTTCCCGGCACCATTATTACCAATAAATGCACAGATTTTTTTTGATGGAATTTCAAAACTAATATCATTAAGAATTTTATTTTTAGAAAATTTAAAATTTAGATTTTTTATGCTAATTGCATTCATTATTGGCCTCTAACATTCCATCTACTAAAACCAATGTATCCAATTGGAGTTAGCAATAATGTCATTCCACCAAAAATGGCATTAGGTACAATGTTACAAAATAATGTTATATTGAAAACATTTGGTTTACCAGAGTTATCGTCTATTGGTTTAATAATTGGAAATCCTACAACATATAAAATCACAATAAAAAGCAACAAAATAAATATGACTATAAATTTCAAATAAAATTTGAATAGCATAGAAGTCATCGTGCAAAACAAAATTACCATAAAAATTGCTAGTAGCATAATGTAAAAATTATTGCCATGAACAGCACCAAACGCCAACCACTCTTTTCCAAAAATACTCAAAATAATAACAAACGGTAAAATAAATAATGCGTAAATTATTAAATTAATAGTAATAGTTACAAATATTTTAGCTAATAAGTATTGATGTCTATTGACACTAGTAGAAAGAAAAATAACACAATCGTTAATTTTAATTTTTTCGCATACAAACAAACTAGTTAATGTTGATAACAGTAAAATGCTCGGAAAAACAATTTTTATTCATTCATCACTTGTATAAAATTTAGCGTAATTACTATTAGGAAGCACAATTGGTATAACAGTTATCCCTAAGACATTAATTATTAAAAAAAATAATATTAAAAAAAGTCCCATAGAATTTTTAACAAAAATTTTAAAAGAATGTCGATAAATTCTATGCATATTATGCATTATATATATATATATATATATTTAAGCAAAATTAACGTCAATTAATGGCACCCGAGGTTTACCCCAAACGTCCCACCCCCCAATAGATAAATAAAAAGCCCATTGGGCTCTTAAAATTAGTTTTGAACAAACAATCGAAGGAGCTTGCAATGAGCAATTTTCATTATAAACATATACAACCATACGAGAAACAAAAACTTGAGAAACTAATAGGCAATGTACCAACGTTGGAACCAAAGCGTGGTATGACCAATCACGGTTGGGATATAGTTGAGTATAAATTTCTAGTTAACATCAACCTATTAGCCACTAGTCTTGGTAGAACTCGTAGGTGCATCAAAAGAGAACTTATTAGAGGTAGATACTGAACTTTATCCAAGACTATTGATTCGCCTAAAACTTTTAATTACTCGAAAGATGCTAGCGACCAACACCATATTAATATTATTAATAAGCGTATAGTCCAAAATACTAAAATTCTATCGTTCTCAAAGCTTAAGGAATTTGTGAAATCCCATCTTAAAACTCAAAGCTTAAAAGGAATTGGAGGTCGTAGTAAGTTAGCCTTTAATAATGGATTAATAGAGACTCCGATCACGCCGAAAACACTCTACAACTATATTGATAATTTACATGTCGAGTTCATTAACGATTCTATCCTAAAACGTCACCGGAAACGGCACTATCGCATGAAGTATCAAGGCAAACGATTAAACGGAAGGTCTATTGCTGAAAGACCCAACACAATTAACAACCGAACTGAATTTGGGCATTGAGAGATGGATCTAATCGAAGGCAAGCGTGGAACTAACTGCAATCTACTCACATTGTGCGAAAGAAAAACTAGAAAAGGTATCGCCATCAAAATTAACAATAAAAAGAAAGAAACAATTAATAAAACTATGAAACTATTACAAAGTAAAAACACATTAATGTACGGTATCAACATTAAATCACTAACGCCAGATAACGGTAGCGAATTTTGGGGATGAGACTGCTTTCGAAAATCTATTCACAATTCCAAAGATGATATCGATGTATTCTTCTGTAACCCATATCATTCTTATGAAAAAGGAACAGTTGAGAATTTCAATCTACAAATTAGACAAACCTACCCAAAGGGAACGGATTTTACTAACATAATGCAACATGAAATTGATACAACCGTACAACAAGTTAATAGTATTTTTAGATCAATTCTAGGGTTCCAATCAGCAAACGAGGTTTATAATCAATACAT
>JAITPK010000027.1 GCA_031289475.1 Mycoplasmataceae bacterium
ATCTATTTTTTATGACTACTATGGCTCCGTATTTCGTCATTTCATACTGGCTGTGATTTCGTATATGATATTGTTTAATACACCTAAATACGAATTTAAGACATCTAAAACGGAGCACCGTAATTTTTTGAAGACAGATCTTTGATTTTCAATCGTAGTTTGAAGCATATATTTAATTTACATTTTAATCATGTCTAACATTATGCGAAGTATGTTAGATACCGGTGGCGATACAGATCGTTTCTACTACAATTGTTCTGGTTTATATAGACAAGATTATTGAAAAGAAGGACCATATTATCAATTCTCAGCATTAGGTGCCGTGTGACCGTTGCCATCTATTTTATTGTGATTGCTAGTATTCGGATTTGTGACTGGCATAAATTTTGTTTGGAATTGTATTAAGAAAAGACCAAAGTACAATTACAAACATCCTGATCACTTTTATCTTCCATCTCCAAAAAATGGATCTCCTTGTAAATGATGACACTGATAATTAATTAACTATCTATAATATTTGTTAATTTATGATTACTATTGACGGCAAAAAAATTTCTGAAGAAATTTGTCAAGAATTAATGTTAGACATTGCTAATTTAAAACAGCGTCACATCATTCCTAGACTCGTAATTGTTCAAGTCGGTAATGTCTCTGCTAGTAATATTTATGTTCGCAATAAATTAAAACTTGCAGAAAAATTAGGGGTAGTTGCTGAAATTAAAAAATACCCAGATGATTTATCGAACGATGAATTAATCTCCATCATTCATGAATTAAACAAAAACTCACAAGTCCATGGCATTCTTGTACAAATGCCTTTGCCTAAGCACATTGATGAAGCCACCATCATCGCCAACATTAACCCTATAAAAGATGTTGATTGCTTTCATTTAGAAAATATTGGCAAACTATGAACTGCAAGAAAATCAGAAGTTCATTTAAAACCGTGCACCCCTGCTGGTATTATTGAATTATTAAAACATTACCACATCCCTATTACTGAAAGAAAGGCTGTTGTTGTTGGAAGAAGCAATATTGTCGGTAAACCAATGGCTTCATTATTGCTTTTAGATGATGCTACGGTAACATTGTGTCATTCTAAAACACCTAGATTGCACGAAGTTTGCAAAGAGGCTGATATTTTAATTTCCGCCGTTGGTAAAGCTAAAATAATTGATGCAACTTATATTAAGTCAGGCGCTGCTGTTATTGATGTCGGTATGAACCACGATGAGAACGGGAAATTATGTGGTGATATTGATTTTGACTCCGTGAGTAAAATCGCTGGATACCTAACACCCGTGCCGGGTGGAGTTGGCCCAATGACTGTCACAATGTTAATGAAAAATCTAGTCGAATTGACAAAATTGCAGAGCAATAAATAGTTATGAACTACGGCATTATTTTAGCGGCTGGCAATGGGAAAAGATTGGAGATTAAAAATCCAATTAAACCTTTAGTAATAATAAAATCTAAACCTCTCTTTTATCATTCTCTATCTACATTCTTAAACAATAAACGAGTGAATGAAATAGTTCTAGTGGTGAATCATAAATATCGCAAAGCGTACTCGCAATATTTAAGCAAACATAAATTGCATAAACCAATTTATGTTATTAATGGTAGCGATAAGGCTAGACATCTTTCTCTATTAATTGCCATAAATTTTTTAAAAAACAACAAACAATTAAATAATGATGACATCATCATTACCCATGATGCTGCTAGAATTAATGTTACTAATGAACTAATCAATGCATCCATTACTACTACCAAAAAGTATGGCTATGCATCAACTGTACTCCCCTTATATGATTCGTTATGCGAAATTACTAATAAATCGAAATATATTGAACGATCCCATAAATATTTAGTACAAACCCCACAAACCTTTCAATATAAATATTGACAAGAACCAAAAAATACAAATCACACGACTGATTTATTTACATATTTAGGATTGCAAGTTTCCAAAAAACATCTAGTAATTGGACATTGAAGTAATTATAAAATTACTACCAAAGACGATTTGGTCAATATTTAATTTATTTTTCAATCTTAGCTTGAGACTCAACAGTAGCTTTTAATTCATCAGCACTATTACCGTGGTTGCTTACAACCGCAATTAATGTGCCTTCCACAAATGCAACACTGGCAATCTTAACTCTGGCCTGAATTTCTGGTGCCAACATACTGTAAGCCATTTCTGTGTTCATTTTAGATGAACCCAAATCATAAATAATTAAAAGTTCTGCATCCACAGTAAGTTGTTCAATTTTATTTTTAATGATTTGCGGATCTGAACCAAAATGTGCTCCACCATCAATACCGGCGATGTAATCCAATTTAAAGTCACCACTTTTCATTTCACTAACAAATGTAACTGTAGCTTTGGCCAAGGGTTCGCTATGTGAAACTACTAAAATGTTGACATTCTTAGTAACTGGTAGAATTGTTTGTGTATCTATATGCACTGTTTGTGTGTGCTGTACATTTTTACTGGAAACATTTGCAACATCATCTTTATCCACATTACATAAACCTTCAAATATAAGAGCAATAGAACAAGCACCAGGATCCATGTGACCAATGGAACGTTCTCCTAAATATGAAGCTCGTCCTTTTGTGGCTTTCAGTGGAATGGTAGCTTCTGCCCCTTGTTGAGCAGCTATTGCTGCAGGTTTAAAATTTAAGTCGCCTGTCGCATTTTTCATTGCTTGAATTGCTGGCGATAATGCATCCAACATTGTTTTTTCACCCACTGTTGATTTGCCTAATTGACTAATACGGTCCAAAGCTAATTGCAATCCATTAGCAATGTCTTGATTAGTAAATGTGTTTTTACCTTTAAAGGAAATCGACAAAGCCATAAAAGCCGAACCCAATAGTGGTCCTGAACTACCACCAATTTTGGACATCAATTGTTGCGCGCAAACCATTAAATCCTTTTCAATTAAACTGCTTTCAGTAAATTGATTAGTTTGTTCGAGAATTGCTTTAAATCCTCTAACAACATTAGAACCGTGGTCGCCATCGCCAATCGCAGCATCCAAATCGTTGAGTCTTGATTCGTTCTGTTGAAGAATGTTGACAATACTTTGTATATATTTAGTGAGTTTCATATGTAATCATAATAATATAACAATAATTTATAATTAACTATGCCTAAATTAATTTCTAAGCAAAGAAGATTTTGGAAAAGCATCGTTCCAATTACGGTATGCGTATCTGGTCTTGTGGTCGGAGCTGTTGTCCCCATTACAATCATTAATTCCGTCAGAACAAGCACAGAATATAAATTTAGTTCTTCTACTGATTTTCAGACTTTAGCCAATAAATACATTGAATCGGCAGCATCATTATCTAAACAAGAAATATTTAATAAAATGCAAAGTTGATCTCAAGACGAATTGAATCTAGAAATTGCATCCGGCTTTTATAAGAACATTATGTTTTTAGCCGATGACACCCAAGGTCATTGAGAGTGAGCAAATGAATGAAAAGCACAATTGTATAATTCCGCATTACAATACGACGCCACTCAAAACATGATGCGTGTCCGCTTTGTTATTACAATTGAATTTGATTTATCTAATCACCCAGGTCTTCCTTTAGACGGTAACGGAAACGAATGCCAATTCGATTGAGTACAATCTGCGTGTTTAAATATGCCGCTGTGGCAAATTGTGGATCCCATTGCACTAAATCCAGGAACACAAGGTGTAGGTTTTGCTTATATGCCACCACCATCATCGATGCAAGACCAGAATAATTTTTTGTATATTACTCGTGGCCACAAAAGTTCATCTTGACAACCCTTTTCAAAACTGGCATTGAATTATTGAACATCAACAGTTTTTCAAAATATTACATTAGTTTCTTAATTAATGTGACCACTAGAAAATTTAGTCTTCTTAAACCAAAATATTGAGCCACCAACTAATATCATATAACCTCACGGCATTAATAAATCTAAATATTTGTCTGGAACCGCGGCTACAATCATTCAATATCGTTCTACACTTGCACCCATTTTTCAACATGACGATCAATATGAAAAATGTAGATCAAAAATGGAAGATTGTAGGTAGTTAAAATCACTACTAGTAAGAAACGATTCATTTAATAATATGCTCGTATATCGATATGGTCAAATATAAGACAAAATGATAAATGGATTAGGAATTTTGGTATTGGTTGTTACGATCATTTGAGCAGAAACCATCATGAAACCGAAAAATAATGAAAAAACAAATAAGAAAATGCCCACTATTTGTGATGCTAATACTGTATTGCATAAATAACCGATACCAAATCCAAATGTCAATGACATAACTATTGTTAACATCAAACTATAAATAACGCCATATCAGTCTGCATTCACTCATAATTGTGATATTGATCTCACATTCATCATCAATAAAGTTGCAACTCCAAAACAGAAAAAGTAAGAAACAATCATTAAAATTGCAAAACATAAAAGATTAAGTAAATAGAAATTAAGAATTTCTTTTTTTGATACTTGAATCCTTTGTGTTATCTGAGTTAGTCGATATTGAATCATCACATTTGGCAGCAAAAATGCTGCAATTAAAACTATCCCCACGCAGGTAATGTTAGGAAGCATTACAGATGGCTCGATTATGCCAAATAGATTCCATCCTAATGTAACTAAAATCGTCATCAACAATGGCAAAACAATAATAATAAAAAAGTTTAATGGTGTTTTAAATAGGATTTTAAATAGGAATTTAATTACCAATTTCACTTTTACACCAATTCCCCAATTAGATGATAAATATCTTTATAATTTTTCAACACTTTTGCATATGTGTCGTATCTTTGAATACTACCATCGTTAATAATCATTATTTTATTTGCAAGCACACTAACTTCAACCGGATCATGACTAACAAATAATAAAGTGATATTTTTAGCCTTCACATATGCATGGATGAATGAAATAAGTCGCTTTTTGGTCGCTTGATCTAAATTATTTGTAAATTCATCAATAATAAGAATCATAGGATTACAAATGAATGATAAAAGTAGATTAAGTCGTTGTTTCTCTCCACCTGACAATTGATTGGCACGATCGTTTAATTTGTCACCTAGTTTTAGCACGGTTAGTAACAAAGCTAAATTTTCTATTGAAATATTACTTTCATAAATGGACAAGACAAATTGAATGTAATCCCACACAGTAAAACTGGGTATGAAAACATTTTGTTGAAACATAATCCCCATGCTTTCTGTGGGTTTTTTCTTGTAATGATACAAATATTCAATCCCACCATTTGTTGGTTTTAACAAAGTGCATAAACAATGCACTAGAGTAGTTTTCCCTGCACCATTGTTGCCTAAAAGTGAAATACAATCACCACAGTTGATGTCAAATGTTATATTTTTTAAAATGATTCTTTCGCTTCTGTGCGCATAAAAACTCTTAAACAAATTTTTTACGCTAATAATTGGGCCGGTTGTTTTCGGAAATGCAGTTTGTTTACATTCTTTCAGAAATTTGTCAATTCGCTTTTGAATAGCAACTTCGCTAACCAACAATTTCGCTAATACAGATTTCAATTGTCTTTTTTTTATTGTTCTCGTATTCTTTTGATTATTTTTATGCATATATAACTCCTTTTCTCCATTTGAAATGTGCTGCAACAATGCCAAATCAAGACAATGCAATTAAACATCACGGTAAGATTAAATCTAAAATTTTATCTACGGGTGTGGCCATTGTAAATCTAGGAATAGAAGACACAGATGCAGGTAACAAATCTTGTAATGATGGTGGAATGTCAATGTTCATCCAAAAAGCACTTCACAAGGCAACGCTTGAATCATAAGTATGATCACCGATGCAGTTCTTAATATATCATGTGTCCAAGTAACCATCTCCAAATGCCTCATTAATTCTCATAATAGGCATCGCATCAGTTATAAAACTATGATGAATGTCAAAAATCGAAGAGTAACCTAATTTTAGCGCAAAATCCAAACCAATATTTTTGGACAGGCTAGCTAAGAAAACTGAATTTCAATCGTAAATACCAGCATTTGCACACGGCCCTTGCGTTCAAGCTTCCATCAGTTGCACTGATGGATACCTAAAGATAGAAGCATATGTGAGGCTGGAAAAATCAAACCGTGTTTTATTACCTATGTTGATGGCCTCCATAAATTGTATCGGCAGTACTCCGCCACCAATAAACATATTAAGAATTAACAACAAAAGAGATAACATCAAAATGGAAATAAAAGTTTTGCAAATGGCAGTTATTATAAAACCTACCGTGATTGCCAAAATTATATATACAAGTAAGCTATATACAATTTCTGCATAATTAGCATTCACGAACATATAAACTACTGAACTAACAAAAAATGGATCACCTGAAATCACAATAATTAAACACCCTAAACCAAAATCAAAAAAATAGGAAATAAAACTAAATATCGCAATGTAAATAGTTATACCAATACACAATCGAATTGGGCTACTCTTCGCAACCCCTAAACGATTAAAAATATCAGATGAGCGTGCTTCATAAATCATAGTGGGCATTAAAAAAATACAAATACATAACACTGACATCGTAGACATAGCAGGCATAATATTCTGCGGCCCAAATACACCAACATTAAAAGCAGAAGCGTCGGACGTTGAAATTTTTGAGTGAATACCTCAAATTAAACAACTTAGTGTACATAATAGTGTTGGCAAGATAAACCCAGTTGTGATATTTAACTTAGATTTAAAGAAAAATTTATTAGCAAGTTTAATATTATTTCACATATCGCTTCGCTATTTTTCCGGAAACACCCAATTTGGAAAAATGACTTTCAATTGCCAAGGAAAAATATCACCTCACACAAAGTCTTCAAGCAAAAATGATTCAAGCCATGTTTCCGGAAGCTTGTATGTTCAATATCCTCCAAATACATCTGTAATGTCGTTAAAAAAACGGTAAACTACAGGAAAATCCACATTAGGTACAAAATCCTCAAGATTGAAAACTAGCATAAATCCGTTCGCGCTTCAAGTTGGATCACCATTAGCGGCATTATAACTTATCTCAAATTCGTCATTTGTAATTGTGTTTTTTCAATACACCATTGTGGTGATATTTGAATCTTGCTTGTGTGCTTCAATTTTTATGTCTGAAATACCATCAGTTGGGTCGTATATATCATCCCCACCCATTTCATCAGCAAAACCTTCCATACCTACCCAAAGAAATAATGTAGAGCACAAATAAGCCGCAAAATCTCCGGCTGTCATATTCATATACATGTAATTACCAACAGCTTCTGTGTCTCCATTAAAATCATGAGCATTTTTAGAAGATATTAATTTTGTATACCCATCAGATGCTGCCCAAGATGATAAATCTTCATAGTTATCTCAATGTAGTTTTACATCATATTGATAATTGTAGGAAGCACAACTCGTAATGTTCGTAATAATAAAACTAGCAGGCATTATGACTGTGCCTGCTAGCAAAAATTTGAATATTTTTAGTTTAGAATCATTTAGCACGGCAAGTGTAAGGAACAATGACTGTACCCTTGCGTTCTCTTTTTTCTTTATAAGCTTTCCCCATTGCATCAGCTACTTTCATTGCAGCATATACATCTTCTGGGGTTACTTTAAATGGCATATTGCCCATTGGTACACCTGGACCAGTGGCTTTTTTAGCTACATCCATTAATTGTTTGTCAGTAACATCGCCAATGTGTAAGTCTTCAAATGTAATTGGTAATCCAACGTTATAACAGAATTTAATATTTTTCTTAATTTCTTCATGACAAGCATTTTCCAAAACTAAGTGAGAAATAGTACCAAAGGCAACTTTTTCACCGTGGAAGTTTTTGTGAACTGCAGGAATGATACCTAGCGCATCTTGAATAGAGTGAGCAGCGCCTAAACCACCAGATTCAAATCCAATGGTAGATAAATATGCATTAGCTTCAATAACATTTTCTAACGCTTTAGTAGAAACTTTTAATTCACAAGCAGTCATGGCTTTTTCACCATCAGCATGAATTGTTTCATAACACAATTTTGCTAACGCATAACCAGTTAATGATTGTTGTGCATGTCATTCAGTAATGTTTCTTTCTTCAGTGCGGTTACAACTTCGTGCTTCAAAGTAAGTTGATAATGCATCGCCCAAACCACAAGACAATAATCTTGCTGGAGCTTCCGCAATAATGTTGCAATCAAAGATAACTACATCTGGTGATTTATTAGGGTAGTAGTATTGATCAAATTCACCATTTTCTTTATAAATGATTGCTGAGTGTGAGCAAGGTGCATCGGTTGAAGCAGCGGTTGCAAACACTACCAATGATGATTTAGTAATAAAAGCTGCTACTTTACCAGTATCACAACCTTTACCACCGCCAACGGTTACAATACAGTCTGAACCTTTTTTCTTCATAATGTTTGCTACTCGTTTGCATTCATTCATTGTACATTCGCCCTTGAAGATTTCAAAGTGTAAAGGTGATTTAGATGATTGTTTACTAAAAGATGCTTTAATTTGAGGCACACATTTATCTCATACTAGTTTATCAACTAGAAAGAAGAATTTAGAACCTCAATCTTTAATATCTTTTGCGATGTTATTTATTTCGTGATTACCTTGAATATATCTTAAAGGTGATCCTATTATTTTTGCCATAATTTTATTTTTTTACTCCTATGTAATATGACTATATTATAGAGTATTTTTATAATGTGTAACTTAATGACTTAAATGAAAAAAAAGACTAAATCTTAGCATGCTAAGATTTTTAAAAAATATAAAATAAAATTGTTCGTAATTACTTTATTTGGTGGAGGTTGTCCAAAACTCTGCACTCATTCAAGATGGAGAGGAAACAACCATGTGTGCCAACAATTCAACTGCAACATCAATAGAATCAGAAATAACTTTACCCAAAACTGCACACCCGGCGAAAGCGAAGGAACCGACAGAAAATGGTTCATCATAAAGTTGTTTGCTTGAAAATGTGTAAGAACGGATGCCACTACAATGATAAAATGCTTGTACACCAATAGAATAAGTTTGATTGGGCAAAACAAAATTAGAAAAATCTACGGCTGTTATTCCCCCACAGCCTCAGAAAGCTTGTGCACCGATGAAAGTACCACCGGTTGGTGCAAAAGTACCGTAAACGAGACAACCACAACCAGAATTATAAAGATGATTGGTGGAATAATTCGGTATGTATGGTGAATCAGATTGCACACGAAAAACATAGAAATTATTTCCTCATTCTGGAAGTGAGATTCGTTCAATGCCATGACCGGCAACAATGGTTTGTAATGCACAACCATCGAAAGCATTGGCACCTATAGAAGTAAAATTTTCGTTGTTTTTGGAAAAATCTACAGCAGTAACTCCTGCACAACCGCAGAAGGCACCAGAACTAATTTTTGTTGCAGAACTAGTTGGAGCAAAAGTACCGTAAACGAGGCACCCACAATCCGTGCAATATAAATCTTTATCCCCAGAGTCGTCTGTGAAATCTGGTACGAAACCCGAGTCAACGCGTACAAAGACATGCAAATCTTCTCCTCAATGATTGAGCGATAATTCCGTAAGTTGGCTCCCCGGTATTATGTTAGTCAATCTACAGCCAGCAAATGCGGACTCACCAATAGAAGTAATTAGTGCATCCTTTTCACACCCAGAAAAATCTACAACTGTAATCCCCGCGCAACCATCAAAGGCACTTGCACCGATGGAAGTAAATGATGATTGCAAATTAAAATCTACTTTTATTGGGTGTGTATTGTCACGAAAAGATGTGCAACCATAAAAGGCGCTATCTCTGATTGATGTTACACCAGCTGGGATAATTAATTCCGTATATTTTTGACTATAGAATTCCCGATCGCTATCTCCCATTGATCCTCCTGTTTTTCAACCAGATAGTTGATTGAT
>JAITPK010000026.1 GCA_031289475.1 Mycoplasmataceae bacterium
CCGATTATTGAAACCCAAGCGGGCGATATTGCTGCATATATTCCGACTAATGTTATTTCCATTACTGATGGACAATTATTTATGATGTCCTCATTGTTTAATGCTGGTCAACGTCCTGCAATTGATGCTGGTTTATCTGTATCTCGTGTTGGTAGTGCTGCGCAAATTAAATGTATTAAACAAATGTCAGGTTCGTTGAAACTTGAATTAGCGCAATATCGTGAATTAGATGCCTTCAGTCAATTTGGTAGTGATCTAGATGCAGAGACTAAAAAAATTCTTGAACATGGTAAGCGTGTCATGCTAATGATTAAACAACCACAAAACCAACCATTAAGTCAAATTGATGAAGCCATCATGTTGTTGACTGTTAAAGAAAGATTGATCAAATGGATTCCGCTCGATACTTTTGATGATTTTAAATTACAACTTATTAATCACTTTAGCAAATCTCCTTTAAGAAAAAAATTAGTTGAAATAAAATCTTTTGATGAAAGTCTTCGTGTTAGTTTTGTTAATGAAATTAAAACTTTCATTAAAAACTATGTAGTCGGTATTAAAGACTATGATATGAAACTGTATGGATTACCAAGTGAATTAGATACACTTGAAACTCAAAAGGTAAAAAAGTAGTATGCAATCTCTTGACAAAATAAAAAGAAGAATTAGATCAGTGCAAACAACTTCCAAAATTACGGGAGCGATGAAGTTGGTTGCCACTGCGAAAATGAAAAAACTAATGACACAATTCAAAACTGTGAATACTTTTTGTCAAGACTTCTATACGATCATTGAAGATTTGGTTAAAACTATACCAATATCAGGATCAGAAAAGAAAAATATTAATAAACCAAAATTATGAATATTAGTTTCCTCTTCTTTGGGGCTATGTGGAGCATTTAATATCAATGTTTGTAAATTTCTAATGACAATGATGCAACACGAAGATAAAGTTTTAGTCGTTGGTCGTAAAGGTTATTCATATTTGAAATCCCATGGGCACGAAGCTGCGGTGATTGGTCATTTAGATTTTTCTAACACAGAGTTAGATTATTTATCAATGTTGCCAGCATGTGAAAATGTAATTGAACAATTTAACGGTGGGGCTTTTAGTTCTGTACATCTTGTTTACACAAAGTTTGTTAACTCATTGACATTTAATCCAACCGAAATACAATTGTTGCCATTTGATAGTTCGTTATTTAAAAACACTGATCAAAAACAAAGTTTATTGAATTTATCAGCTGACAAAAAAGAAATTGATTATGATCCAAGTAAAGAAGATATTTTAAAAAGCTCTTTACCAATTTTCTTTGCTACTTCTTTATTTGCTGCCATTTCTGAATCTCGAGTTTGTGAAAACGGTGCTAGAAGAAATGCAATGGAAACGGCGACTGATAATGCCAGAGAGTTAATTGATGATTTAACACTAGAGTTTAATGATGCACGTCAACAAAACATTACTCAAGAAATTAATGAAATTGTTGCTGGTGCAGATGGAAGTGCTACTTAGGAGGAAAATATGGAACAAGAAAAACAGGTCAAAGTAAAAGATAATAACGGTGTAATTCAAGAAATTCTTGGACCGGTAGTTAATGTTAAGTTTCCCCCTAACAAACTTCCACATATTAATGATGCACTTAGTATTACTAAAGAAGATGGTTCTAAATTTATCCTAGAAGTTGCTCAAATAGTTGGTGATGATGTTGTTCGTTGTATTTCAATGGGTGCTACTGATGGATTGAAAAGAGGCGAAGCAGTAATTCAGACCGGTGGCACAATTAAAGCACCGGTCGGTATGGGTGTATTAGGGCGTATGTTTAATGTTGTTGGTCAACCGATTGATAATAAACCAATGCCTAAAGATATCCATTTTGCTTCGATTCATCGTGATCCACCAAGTTTTGCTGATCAAGCTGCTACATCTGAAATTTTAGAAACAGGTATTAAGGTAATCGATCTATTAATTCCATATGTTAAAGGTGGTAAGATTGGTTTATTTGGTGGTGCTGGTGTTGGTAAAACAGTATTGGTACAAGAACTAATTCATAATATTGCTACTGGTCATGGGGGTTTATCAGTTTTTGCAGGCGTTGGTGAAAGAACACGTGAAGGCAATGATCTTTATTATGAAATGATTGAAGGTGGTGTTATTGATAAAACCGCTTTAGTGTTTGGTCAAATGAATGAACCACCAGGTGCACGTATGCGTGTGGCATTAACAGCCTTGACAATGGCTGAATATTTCCGTGACGAAAAACACCAAGATGTGTTGTTGTTTATTGATAACATTTTCCGATTTACCCAAGCCGGTAGTGAAGTATCCGCGTTGTTAGGACGTATGCCATCTGCTGTTGGTTATCAACCGACATTGGATTATGAAATGGGTCAACTACAGGAACGTATTACATCCACCAAAAATGGATCAATTACTTCAGTACAAGCCGTTTATGTTCCTGCAGATGATATGACTGATCCTGCCCCTGCTACGACGTTCACACACTTGGATGCGAAGACTGTACTTGACCGTAAAATCGCTGCATTAGGTATTTATCCTGCAATCAACCCATTAGATTCATCAAGCCGTTTATTAGATCCTAACACGGTTGGTATTGAACATTATAAAGTAGCGCGTCGTGTTCAAGAAATCATGCAAAAGTTTGAAGAGCTACAAGATATTATTGCCATTTTAGGTATGGATGAATTAAGCGAAGAAGACAAATTGACGGTAGCGAGAGCTCGTAGAATTCGTAACTTCTTAAGTCAGCCATTCTTTGTTGCTGAAAAATTCTCAGGATACAAAGGTGCATATGTAAAAGTGAAAGATACAATTGCTGGTTTTAAAGAAATTATTGAAGGACAGTGTGATACCATTCCTGAACAACATTTCTTATATGCTTCTACGATAGACGAAGTTCGTAATCGCGCAAAGGTTGATAAAAAATAATGTCAAAGCGAATCCAATTTGATCTTATTGTAGCATCCGTAGCTATCGTTACTGCAGGTGGATTGGGTTATCTTTTTTACGAAACACATATTTCCGTTAAAAATTCGCAAATATACAATGAAGCGCAAAAGAAATCATATATTTCTGAAATGAAATCTAATGGCGATTATGTATTTAATACTGACAAAGATTTACAAGCGGAACAATTTGCTGATTTAGAAAGATGCTGAGACGAATATTCTACATATCCGGATGGTCCAGTTAAATCCGGATGGAAAGATCATCCAGGAGAAGAACGACAAATACATGTCACTAGTACTGATTCTGGTTATACCAAAGATTACACTTCTCATTTTATTTATGGAGACAAATGAAACACATATTATTTTGCAAGGAACGCACTTGTTGATTCATCATTAATTGCTGCTTTTGCGTGGCTCTTGATTAGTTCCGTTTGTTTTGTAGTAGTCAATACGAAATATGCCAAACCAAAGGAGACAACTCATGACAAAGTTATTTAAGTTAAGAGTTAATACTCCTGCTGGCGTCTTTTTTGAAGATGATATTATTCAAATTGAATTAAGAACGCCTACTGGGGTAATTGGTATTTTAGCAGAACACCAACCAGTAGTTGGCTCAATTGTCCCATCACTTTGTTGAATTAAAGATGCCAAAGGTAATCGTGTTTCCGCTTTAGTGAATACTGGTATATTTAAAACCGATGGTAAATTAATTAATGTCATTACTGATTTTTTCTATTTCACAAATAAATTAAACGATTCTATTTTTGAAGTTAGAAAGCAAAAAATTGCTGATGCTATTAAAGCGGCAGAAGATACAGCGAATGCCAAACTTTACGAAGGTGTTCAACGCAAATTAGAAAAAGAATTGGAAGAATTGAATAAACTAACCAAGAAATAAATTACATGAAGCTTTCAAACTTCTTGCTCTTACTTGGGTGTTTTAGTTTTCTTAAAGCTTTGGCTTCAATTTGTCTAACACGCTCTCGAGTATTACCGTATTTTTGGGCAATCTCGTCCAGTGTGTATTCTTGAATATAAGGTGAAATACCAAAACGCATACGAATCACATCTTGTTCACGGTCGGTCAGATTCTTTTTTAAGAAGGAGTCAAATTCGTCCGTTAGTAAATCTTCATCTAAATGTTGATCAGGTCGCTTACTTACTTCATCAACGGCAAAGTCAGCAAAGTTATTATCCTTCTCATCACCAACAGGTTTGTCAATTGAAGCTGGGTTAACTGCAATCTTTTTTAATTGGCTCACTTTACCTTGACTAAATCCTCTAGAAGCACCACCCAGTCCTTCTGTTAATTCATCGATCGTTGGTTCTCGACCCATTTCATTTTCAAGTTCGGTTTGTTTTTTAATAACTTGATTAATTAATTCGTTCATATGAACTGGGACACGAATGGTTTTAGAGTGATCAGCAATTGAACGGGTAATTGCTTGACGAATTCACCAAGTAGCATATGTGGAAAACTTATTGCCTAATTTGTAATCAAATTTTTCAATAGCTTTCATTAATCCCATACAACCTTCTTGAAATAAATCATCAAGATCTAATCCACGATTCAAATAGATTCTTACGTTTTTAACAACTAAACGCAAGTTAGCAATAACTAGTTTGTCACGAGCATAGTTACGGTTATCAGCATCTGGGTCAACTAATAATTTAGCCAACTCAATTTCTTCCATGTGTGTTAATAATTTAGATTCACCCAAAACACCTAATAATGCTTTAACGTTATCGGTTAATTTATCAGATGATGAAAGTTTGCTCTTAATAGTATTAACTTCAATTGATTCGTCATAATTTTCTTGATCAATAACTTCTACACCAGCTTCAAGAAGCTTATCGGTAATATCATCGTATAGTTGTGTTGTTCAATTGTAACTATCAAACATTGCACGTGCTTCTTTAAATTGCAATGCATTTTTATTACGCTTGCGATGCTTCGCTTTATAAATCAATTTATTGACTAATTCATTAAGCTCGAATTGCGATACTTCCTTTTTAGTACCATCACCCTCAAGGATTTTCACCTTATCCCGTTTGGCATTTTTAACTTCTTGTTCGCTAGTGATGATTTGTGCAGGCGCAGTAGGTAGAACGGCTTTTTTGAGAACATTTTGTTTAATCTTTTTAACAACTTTTGTCTTAGATTTTACCTGTTTTTTAGCAACCTTAACAGGGTGTTTTTTCTTAGGCGCTAATTTCTTAACTGACTTCTTGATTGGTTTGGTTTTCTTTTTGCTCATGGTCTATACAAATATTAGACAAAAAAATCAATGCGTTGTGTGATATAATGTTTTTCGATGAAAATCGGCTCTAGTAAGAACCAACAATGAAAAAATCAATGCTGGCAACTTAAATATTGAAATAGCTTATTTTTTTTATTTTATCATCGATTTCCTACCACATTGGAAACAAATAAATATATTGATTATAAAAGCGATGGTGGCAGCTGTCCTGCGTTGTGGCAGCCAATTGCTAATTGATTTAATCAGTACCCTAATTTGAACATTAAACTTTGAAATAAAGATACACAAACATATCGTGATGAGAACATCGGGTATTTAATAAATCATACCAATGGAGTCGTTTACATCATTGATAAAACAATTATGAAATTTCCAGAATGCGCTTTTCAGGGACATTACACAATTTATAAAAATAAGTTTTGTTTCCAACAACATATTAGTAATCGTATTCGTCTTAATAAATGACATAATGACCATCATGTTGGTAGAGCATGCAGCCCTTATCTTTATATTAAGAAAATTGGCCAAAAAAATAATCCAATTCAACGCATTGCCAAAAAATCATTTGCTTTGCTTGTCGGTACTATTTCAAATAATTTAAGTCATTATTACGATAAACCAAGAGGTCATAAAGGCTTTTGAATTTCACCAAATATGGAAAGTGACATTTTTTATAATCACCTATTGCCGAAACATGGACGCTACACTAAATTAAAAATTTTGAAACATTAGGCGTATATAAGACTAAAATATATTCAATAAATATTTAGGAGAAAAATATGAACATTGGATTACCAAAAGAAATAAAAAATCACGAGAACCGAGTTGGCTTAACACCAACGGCAGTTAAAGCATTAACATCTGCAAAACATAAAGTATTTGTGCAAAAAGGCGCAGGAATCGGTAGCGGTTTCAAAGATACTGAATATGTAAAAGCTGGAGCAAAAATTGTTGCGACAGCAAAAGAAGCTTGAAACCAACCGATGATTGTGAAAGTAAAAGAACCATTGGATGTTGAATATAAATTTTTTAAACCAAATCAAATTTTGTTTACTTATATTCACATTGCTGACAACAAACCATTAACACTAGCGTTACTTAAAAGTAAAGTTACAAGTATTGCCTATGAAACAATGCGTGCTGATGGCATGCTGCCATTATTGGCACCAATGTCACGTGTTGCCGGTAGACGAGCTGCAATTGTGGCAGCAACCCATTTAGAAAGTCACCGAGGAGGTATGGGGTTACTTCCGGGTGGAGTTAGCGATAATGATCCTAAAAAACCTACTACTGAAAAAGGTTGATTCATGATTGTTGGTGGTGGCGTGGTTGGATACAACGCGGCAACTACTTCTGCAGGACTTGGGACCAACATTGTTCAATTCGAGGCCAATCCAAAACGAATTGCACAATTAAAAGCTGATTCAACTATTAAAGCATTAACAAAAATATTCAAGAGCAAATATGTGGTAGAACCTTCTACTCCTGAAAATATTGATAAATGGATTTCGAAAGTTGATGCAGTAATCTCTACTGTTCTTATTCCTGGAGCTAAAGCGCCAAAAGTTGTTAAAGAATCAATGGTTAAGAAAATGAAATTTGGTAGTGTGATTGTTGATGTTGCGATTGACCAAGGTGGTTCGGTGGAAACAATTACTCACTATACTACTCACGATAAACCCACATTTACAAAATATGGTGTGAACCATTATGCTGTTGCAAATATGCCTGGTGCTACTAGTCGTACATCGACTATTGCGCTTGTCACTGCAACAACTCCATACGCATTAAAGATTGCTAAAGATGGTGCCAAGGCTGGACTAAAAGATTCTGCTATCTATGATGGCATTAATACTATCGGTGGACATTTAACAATTAAACCAGTAGCCGATGTTTGAAAAATCAAATTTGAAGAAGCTAAGAAATTTATTTAGTAAATTCAAATAAATTTATGATTTCAAAAAACCAAAGAGTATTGCTGACAGCATTAAAAAGCGTTAGCAAATTATTAAACATCAAATTCATCGCTCACAACGATGGCTGGGTTATTGAATTGCAAAAGAATCATAATTCTCATTACATCTATGGTTACAATTTCCCAAACAATAATGCCGCTGCATCAAGACTGTGCGATGATAAATCTGCGGTTTATGAGATATTAACTAAACACCATTTACCAGCTGTTTCTCATTTTTATTTCATGAATCCTAAAAATCCTAATTCATGAAATAAAGATGTGATAGGATCAGGCAATGCTTTATTAAACAAATATAAAAGCATTGTAGTAAAACCAAACAATGGTACAGGTGGTGATTATGTATTTCTAGTAAATACACCATCACAATTATTAGAGGCAGTTAATAAAATATTTAATCGTTTTGATTATTTAACCATTAGTCCGTTTATAAAAATAACTAATGAATATCGTCTGATTATGTTAAACAATGAGCCGCTATTAATTTATGAAAAAATAAGACAACCCAACGAATGAAGACATAATTTACAATTAGGGGCTAAGGCATCAATCGTTGTTGACAAGCTAATAGTTAAAAAGTTAATATCTTTATCTCAAAAGGTAGTAATGTCTATGAATATCAATTTTTGTTCAGTTGATATTGTAAAAGTTGGTGGACAATATAAAATATTGGAAATTAATTCTGGTGTGATGTTAGAAAAGTTTGCAACACAATCACCAGCTAATTATTCCGTTGCCTTAAAAATTTACAAACAAGCATTACAACAAATTAAATTTTAAGATGGTACTTAATTGGTTGTATAATGTATCAACTTAAAACCTGAGTATCTTGATGATGTCAAGCATGAACTATTTTATAAAAAGGAACTAAATATACATATGGCTAAAATTGAATTTTTCGCATTGGGCGGACTTGATGAGCATGGCAAAGATTGCTATGCACTAACAGTAAATGGGGACATTTATATTATTAATTGTGGAATTATTACTCCATCTAGTGTTTCACTTGGTGTCAAGAAAATAATTCCTGATTTTATGTGAATTAATCAAAACAAAAGAGCGATCAAAGGAATATTTATTGGGACGCCAAGTTATGACCACTTCGGTAGTTTGGAATTCTTTTATCAATTCATTCCGAATATTCCGGTTTACACTTCTGGCATTGGTGCAGTAATTTTAAATACCTATTTTCAAAAAAGAGCGCCACGTCATAATCAAATTCCAATGAAATTAAATATTAGAATTGTTGAGTCTTTGAAACCAGAGAGAGTTGGTGCTTGTCAAATTACTCCGTTTAAAATATCCAATTCTATGCCACATTCATTGGGGTTTGTCTTTGATACTCCGGAAGGTGCAGTTATATATCTCGATGATTTTATTATTTCTTCAAATAAAAATATGTCTTTTGAAGACGATCTATTTGAAATTAACAAAATAACTCATGGAAAAAATTTAATGTTAATAGTGGGTTCAGGATTAGCTGGTAGATCCAAAGGTTTCACTAACCCTAATCATCGAGTCGCTGCTTATTTTGAAAGCATTATTTTGGATTCGCCTGGTCGTATATTAGCGGCATGTTATGATCATGATGTTTACAAAGTGTTAGGTTTAGTTCAGGCAGCTGTTTCTAAAAATAGACCGATTAACATTTACTCAACTACTTTTATAGAGTTGTTTAAATATTTAAATGAAAAAGGATATTCTTCTTCTAAACGTGCAATCACTATAGGCGATGAAGCTTTAGATCAATCGGAAAATGCCGTAATCATTATTACTGGTACGCCGCAACGGTTATTTCCTAAATTAGAAAAAATTGTGAATGACGATGATCCTAAATTACATATGAAAGATACAGATACTTTCATTTTTGCAGAGAATACTATTCCGGGTTATGAAACCTTTGAAGCTAATTTATTTGATGGTGTAGCACGTACTAACATTAAGCACTCATATAAGCTACCAAGAACAATTCTACCGGTATCGGCAAGTAATGAGGACCATAAATTTTTAGTTGAGATATTAAAACCAAAATACATTGTGCCTGTTTCTGGTTTATATATGGATTTTGTTGAGTATCAAAAAGCCGTTACGCAAACTGGATTTATTAAGACCAATGTTTTAATCCTAGAAAATGGTCAATGTATTTCATTAAATAGTGGTGTCATTGAACCAAAAACAAAATTTGTAAATCTAGAACAACAGTATATTGGCACTCAAGGCGTGCTAGATGTTGGTGCATCAAGTATGTTTGAACGTGATCAAATGAAAGACAATGGTGTAGTGCTATTAAGCATTTTGTTTAATAAAGAAGAAAAAGTGATTAAAAAGTTTAATTATGATGCTGTAGGTGTAATTAACATTACTGAGGAAAACAAACCTTTATTAAATGTAATTATTGAAGAATGTAATAAGCAAATAAGTTCATTAATGGCAACATCGATTGAAAAAAACGCTTTGGACATGAAAGAAATCAAAATTGCTATTAGAAAAATTGTCGACAAACAGTTCGAAAAAAAGTTTAACAAGAAACCTTTGGTACTTACTACTATAATTTTTAATAAAAATCAAAATCGAGTACAACAATAATGGCTACTGAGAAACTGAATGACGGAAAATCCGTTCGCGTGACACAAGCGCAAATATCTAATGATCAAACACTTGATGAAATCAATGACTTACCTAGTCAACATACTAAAGCACATAATAAAGCCGTTCGCATCTTACTTGCCATAATTCTATTAATGGTAGTTGTTTGTGCGGCTCGTGTGCCCTATGTTGGCAGCTATGTTGACTCATATGTTTTTGAATTTTTACTTGGCAATGCTAAATATATTTTGTACATTTGATTGATTCTTCTATTGTTTTTTAAGATTTGTAATTTTAAGTTTGTTAAGGTTCTTTATACAAAACGTTTTCTATTAGGAACATTTTTAATTGTTCTAGGTGCGATAATCGGATTAGCTATTGCTCAACAATTGTGGTGATCAAGCCTATCTGGTAGTGATACTGTATCCTTTTCAGAATATGTTGGTAAATTTCACGACTGAGCTAATTCAACAGATGCGCAGCTTTATAAAGCGTTTATGCCAATATTTTATTTTGACGGTTTTTCCAATCCAGTTAAATATTTAGACGCTGGCATTATTGGCACAGCAATCGGCATCGGTTGGTTATATGTGACAACTGTTTTGCTAGGATTAGTGGCTTTAATACTTATTGTGTTTGGGATCTTGATTTATGCGAACAAAACTGACAACCGTGGTATTACATTGTTGCGCAAATGAATTATTCATTTGTTTGGTGGGACATTTACAACAAATACTTATGATGAACTTTCTGGAGAAAAAAACGATATTGATCCTGTTGTTCACCAGAGTGTTGAAATTAAACAAGAGGCCAACAAACCGGATCAATTAACACCGCCGATCAGTTTTTTAACAGATACAAGTGTCGATCATTATTTCGATAATAAGAGCAATGCTGAAAAAATGCAAAATTTAATTGCTAAATTCATTAAGAAGCAAAATATTGAAGCATCATATCAAAGCACAACAATCATGCCACAATATGTTGAGATTAATTTTGAAGTTGATAGCAGATCAAACATTGATGAAATTCTGCGTGTGCAAAACGATTTATTGAACACACTTAAATTAGAATCATTCAACATTTCTTTTAAAGGTAATATTGTACGTTTTGAATTACCGAATAAAGAATCTTCTAAAGTTTCAATGCGTCAAATCTTTAATTCCGTTAATAATATTCAAGGCGATGAAGCTGTTGTTGGATTAACATTAGAAAACACACCTTTACTCTTAGATATTCACAAACATCCTAACTCAATAATTATTGGTAGACGTGGTAGCGGAGGAGCAATGCTATTAACTTGCATCCTAATTTCATTAGCCTATATCAACTCACCAATGGATATGGATTTTATTGTGTTGTCACCGCTCGGTGATAAATCATTAAAACATCTTGATAATTTACCACACATGCAATATCCGGTCATCTCTGATCCTGAAGACTCTGTAGCAAAAATGCACGATGTGTTAAAAACTATTGATGATCGTGAGGCTAAATTTAAAGAATCTGGTGCTAAGAACTTAGACGACTTCAATAAGTATCAAAGTGTTGCATCATCCAAAATAAAGAAATTAATTTTTGTAATTTCGTCTTTTGATAAGATGTTAAAAAACAATTTACAAAATGTTGAAGTCCTATCGGAAATCATGAAACGTGGGGCAGCAGTTGGAATTCATACTATTTTATTGTCGATTAATGTCAACAACGAATCAACTGAACCAAAAATTTATGATAGTACTGATGCTAGATTCATTCTTAAACTTGAATCAGAGCATGAATCTTTAAAAATGTTTGATAGTTATCGCGGGATTCAATTATGTGGAAATGGTGACGGTTTTTACATTACCTCAGATGGTAAAAAGAAAACTAGATTCCAAACTTGTTATTTGAATGCCAATGAATTAATTGAAACAATTAAGATTATTAAAACCTTTTATCAAACTAAAGAGCAACAAGTCTAAACCATTTTTTTAGGATCAACGACTTTATCAAATTCAGCTTCGCTTATATAGTTCAATGCTAATGCAGCTTTTTTAAGCTTAATATTGTGCTTGAAAGCATATTTAGCAATCTTGGAAGATTTTTCATATCCAATATGATCTGCTAAAGCAGTAACTAACATTAAAGAGTTACGTACATAATGATCCATACGTTTGTGGTTAATGGAAATACCACTCACACAACGCTTGTCAAATGAAACGAGCATTTCACTGAATAAAGTTACGGATTGAATAAAGTTTTGTATTAAGACAGTGCCAAATGTATTTAGTTCAAAATTACCTTGACTGGCTAGAAATGTAATAGTTTGATCATGGCCCATAACTTGTCCACAAATCATTGCCATACCCTCGCATTGTGTTGGATTTACTTTTCCTGGCATAATGGAACTGCCTGGTTCGTTAGCTGGTATAGTAATTTCACAGAAACCACTACGTGGACCACTTGCTAAAAATCTTACATCTTGGGCTATTTTATAAACATTGGTAGCTAATGCTTTAATTGCGCCATGCACATATACAAAGTTGTCTTTGCTTCATGTGCTGTGATATTTGTTTGGTGTCATGCTGAATTCTTTTGTCTTTAATATTTTGTTTAAAAATTCTACGCAATAAACATCATAATGTTCTGGTGTATCAAATTCTGTGCCAATCGCTGTAGCTCCCATATTAATATATGTATAATATGTTAAACTATTAACAATCATTTCACGAGCATTAACAAGTCCAAAAGTCCATCCACTAACTTCTTGACCGAAAGTCATCGGTAAGGCATCTTGAATATGTGTTCGTCCCATCTTAATCACATTTTTACCACGTTCTTGCAATTTACGACATGTAGCAATCAATCCATCCACTGCCGGAAGTAATTTCTCTCGCACTAGATGTAAAGCAGTGATATTCATCGCGGTTGGGTACACATCGTTGGTGCTCTGCGACATATTGCAATGATCGTTTGGATGTACTAAATTTTTTCTTGCAATTTCATTCGCACGATGAGCAATAACTTCGTTAACATTCATATTTGTTTGCGTGCCACTCCCTGCTTGATAAGCATGTGTAGGAAAATTGTCATCTAATTTTCCTGCCATAATTTCTTCACATGCCTTGCGAATTAAATTAGCACGTCTTTTATCAAGTTTGTGGCACTTCTCATTTGCACTAGCTGCTGCTCATTTAATTGCAGCAACTGCATGAATTAAATCCAACGAAACAATTTCTTGACCAATATTGAAGTTGGTTAAACTTCGTTGTGTTTGTGCTCCTCAATATTTATCAGTTGGAACTTCCATTGCACCCAATGAATCACGTTCAATTCTAGTTTTTGTATTTTTCTTTTTCATAATGTCCTTAGATATTTGATATGTGCCTATAGTACAAACATAATGGAAAGTCAATTCCGTTACTTGACAAGTATATCAAATTCAATTACAAGTGAGGAAGCAAACAAACAAAAAGGGCACCAAGCACTATCAAGCAGGATTGGGCAGTTTCTTTTTGGTTCTTTTTCTTTACACTACAAAATTAAATGTAACAGCTTCAATCGGGAGCATGCGAAAACTTTTCCATCGTTCTTCAGTTTTGCTATAGATAGTAAAATGTTTAGTTCTTTCAAAATTAAATGATTTTAATCATTTATCGTGCAATTCTATTGCCTCTCAAATATTGTCACACTTGTTGATTTCACGAAGTAATTCCATATCGATCACACGATGATGCCTTTCAATTTTTCCGTTGCATTCAGGTTGTGTTCACAGAATGTTTTCGTGTAGGATATTTCTAGTGGATAATTCTCAATTAAATTCTCCAGTATTGACGGCTAAAGTCTTTTTAAACATTAAGGCATGGTCTGTTCGTACTCTAGTAACTTTGAAATATTGTTCAAAGAACTTGATTCCCATAATCAGTGTGTCTATAACGAATTGTTTACTAGCATTAATGTTCATTCTTGAAAATACTAAACCTGACCTTTCGTCAACCATATCCACTACATAAATTGGAATTCTGAATTTATTATCTTTAGCCCCGATGATCTTCACATCAAATTGTGTATGACCTAGTGGTGTGTCATAGGCACGAAGTGGGTGTTTTACTATCGTGCGTTTTAATCTGACAACACCCCTGTATAGATCAATCATCTTGCTTAACATTTTGTATGAAAAATGTTCTTGCTGTTCGGGCTTAAAAGATTTGAGCACAATTTTATTGGTATTAATTTTGTATATAAAATCTGACTTATTGTGTCTAAATATTCCTTTGGTTTTAAAATCGGTTTCTCATCATAGTTGCCCAACTTCTTTTCATTGCAAAACACTGTAACGATATAAGATTCGTTTGGGCTTTCTAGAATGGCCTAGTAGTTTACTAAACCTATGTAAATTACTTCAAATATACGGTAAAAACTTATATGCATAAAATTCATATATTTTGGATTTCGATGCATTCTTTTTACGATGATACCGTCGCCGGTATTCGTGAATAGCTTGATTAA
>JAITPK010000051.1 GCA_031289475.1 Mycoplasmataceae bacterium
ATAAAGGTTTATACAAACAAAAAATACTATGAATTTTGTGTTTCATATCTTCCCTAACCTTGGGGCAAACATTTAATATTAAATTGACTTTACTATAGGCTTTCATATAAATTAAACAATTCCGTTGGAGAAAGTTCCTCCGCCCTTACATTAATATTTTTATGCATAGCATTTAGTGAATTGGTAATGCTTCCCAATAAAAAATGATGTTTTAAATTATTGACTAAAGTTTTGCGTTTGAAAGCAAAACATATTTTTAAAAATTTAGCAAACTTTTCATTGAAAACTCTGTTGTTCCGTTGAATTTCAACTACACAAGAATTTACGGCTGGCGGTGGATCAAAAGAGTTGGGTGATACATCCATCATTTTAGCCACTGATGCATGCCATTGTATCAAGGCAGAAAGAGCGTTGTAACTTTTTGTCCCAGGCATTGCTGAAACCCTATCAGCCATTTCTTTTTGAAGCATACAAACAAAAATCTTGATTTTATTTTGCTTTATAAAGTGCAACATCATTGGTGAACTGATTGAATAGGGTAAGTTTGACAAAAGTATAGGGCTCGCGTATGGTTTGGTTATTTCTTCCAAATTTACTTTCAGCACATCGTTATTTATCAGCATAAAATGTTTATGATCTTTAAATTGTTTGGTTAACGCCTCTGCTAGTCTCTTGTCTAATTCAACAACTACCAAAGGTTTATTGTATAAAACTATAAACTTGGTAAGTATACCACCACCTGGCCCTATTTCTATAACTGCGTCATGCTCGTCAATATGAACCAAATCAATAATTTTTTGCGCAATATTTTCATCAATTAAAAAATTTTGTCCCATTTTTTTGGATGGAATAAAATTTTTAATATTAAAGTATGTCGACTTGTGTCTCATCTAATCTAGACCTAGCGCCGAAAGCCTAGATTCTAGTTTCCCGCCCTTGCGTCTATTTCTTAAAATGATGCGGTGCATTAAATAAGATTGGCCTAATGAGAATAGGGCATTCATAAACCAATAAACACCAACACCAACAGCAGTAAAGGCAACAATGACACCCATCACTCCGGCAAATATGGTTTGAAACATACGCATTCTTTTCTGCTGTTTGTTCCCCTTTTCGCTGGTGGCTGTTGCATTTTTATTTCGTTGTTTTGCCCACCGTTGAGGGAGTTTCATCGACAAAAATTGTACAGGAATAACCAAAAGCAAAAAGAATATGAAGGTCCAACCCATGTGTGTAAACTCACTGCTAAATATTTGGCTTAAGGGCGTCATCCCAAATCCTCAAATGCCGAATAAGTATGTTGCTTTTAATGGACGCACAATTGTAACAACACGATAAACAATCAAGAAAATTGGTAATGTAATAAACATTTGTTCAAAAGCGGCGAATGGTTTAATTTTATATTTCTTATAAATTTCCATTGTTTCCTGCTGCTTCTTTTGTTTTGAAGCCATATCCTTTAAATCTTTGTACTTGGCATTAATTTCCGAAATTTTGCCTTGTACTTCAGACATTCTTTCGTTTTGCAAAGTGGAACGCAAAGTAACCACAATTGATAGAGTCCTAATAATTAATAAAAGAATAAAAATGGCAAGCAACGCATTTAAACCACCAATCCAGGTTTTTGTAGCATACATGAAATTTAATACTAGCTCACCACCAGGGTACACAAACAACCCATAGAATGGCCCATATGCCATCGTTCATTCACTAAAAGTATGATATTGTTGCCCGGCCGCTCCCGCTACATCGTAACGTCAGTCTCCGGTTTTACCAAAAGGGAAACCAAACTCTAATCCTGCGCCAATAGACGAATTGGTGGTAACAGAACCATCTCACATGGTTTGGAAACACCCTCATAAACCCATAATCATAAAAAAGGCGAATATAGCGAGCTTCCCTCATTTTCATATTTGCTTTCAAACTTTTTTAGCTGTCCCTGCTTTACTGGCGGGTTTTACTCAAAAAGGACTAGCGATTACATCGCCACTACTACTGGTTGAAAAAGAAAATGCTGGTTTAGTACTCATGAATCCTTATTTGAAGTGAATTAAATTATATACTTCATTAAAGAATTTTTTATTAGTATCATACTTGTTGTTTATATAGTTACTTTTCACCACAATTATCATATCTACATATTTAATGTCTGTAATTTGCTGAATAAATTGTCTCATTTGTCTTTTAATTAAATTCCGAGTTACCGCTGTGGGAAAATTTTTTTTATTCACCGCAAGACCATAGCGCAACTGTTTTAAATTATTTGGTGCAGCTTTTATTTTAAAAATCACATTGTTAAAAACAGAATGTTTTTCTACAACTTTTGTAAAATCGGCCGACTTCTTTAAAACAGCGATGTTTTTATTTTTCATCAGACACTGAGAGTTTATAGCGTCCCTTTAAACGTCTACGTGATAATGTTTTTTTGCCTTTTCTAGTAGCAGATCTAGATAAAAACCCATGTTTCTTAGCTCTTCGTGCTTTGTTTGGTTGATATGTTCTTTTCATAGCCCATAATTATATAGATATTAATTTCATCACAAATAATAGTTTTTTATTTTATAAATATAGCCCCATATGGCCGAGACGATAGAAAGTAAATTAGTAAGTAAAGCGTTAGAAACCGCTAAAAAGGAATTAAAGTCCGTTGTCAACAACGATGCTTTTTGAAATGAATTTATTAATACTTTGGAGTTTGATAATTTAAATAACAACGAAGTCGTGTTGAATGTAAAAAATTTATTCGCCAAACAAGTCCTCGCAAATGATTTTTTAAAACCAATTACAACCGCCATTAATAATGCTACCAACGGGAATTTTGACATTTTTTTTAAGGTAAAAGAAGAGGCATATATTCCTAGCACAAAACCGGTTCACTCAGCCGCGCTCTCTTCCAACACAAACATTAATGCGAATTATACTTTTGACAATTTTATTGTGAATGAATTTAATAAATCTGCCTATGCTGCTGCCCAGTCTATTTTCAAACAAGCATATTGAAACCCAATATTTATAAGTGGGGGTGTTGGTTTAGGCAAGACCCACTTACTTTTTGCAATAGGTAACGAGTATATAAAATTACACCCAGACAAAAATGTACGATATATGACGACCGATGAATTTATCCGGGAAGTCTATAACGCTTTTTCAAAGGGTAGCAATGTAATAGAAGAAATTAAAACTAAATACCAATCATATGACTTGCTATTAATGGATGACATCCAATTTTTAGCCAAGAAAGACAAAATGAGTGAAATATTCTTTAATATTTTTAACTCTAATGTCCCAGCAGGAAAAATTATTGTTATGACCTCCGACAAACCCCCGGTGTACTTAGAAAATTTTGAAGAAAGAATTAAATCGCGTTTTGCTTCAGGACTCACTATAAAAATAAGCAACCCAGATTTGTCTGCAATGACCCATATTATGGAACAGAAAATAAAGGAAGTTGGCGAGGGCTTTGTTTTTAATAGGGATGCTATCCAATATATTGTCCACAGAAATCCACGAGACATACGCCAACTTGAAGGATATTTGCACCGTATTTTATTTTATGCCGTTAATAACCTCCCGCCCCGTGCCATCATTACACCAGACATAATCCAGAAATATATTGAAAAAGAACAAGATGAAAATTGAAAACAAAAAGGATATGACATTGACCCTAATTTAGTAATTGACCAAATCAGTCGAGCTTACAATGTGAATGTTGATTTAATTAAATCTAAAGTCCGCACCCAGGAAGTCACACAAGTTAGAAATATTTGTATGCATGCTTTGAGACACAAATTCAACATGCCTTTTGAGCAGATTGGAATGTTTTTTGGCCGCCATCACACCACCGTCATGGAAAGTGTGGAGAAAATTGAAAAATTGTTAAAAAAGGATGAAGGTTTACAAACATATATTACTAATTTATACAAAAAGATGTAGTGCGCGAGTGTGGGAAGTGTTGTGGGGAATTTTAAGAGAGCAAAGCAATAAAACCCACCAAACCAACATCTCCTATAATAATAATGTTAAAATAAACTAAATTAAATATATAAAATTAAGACTATGAAATTCACAATCGAAAAAAACACATTTTTAAATCTACTGAAACTACCAACAAACATAGTTGATAATACAAATATTAATCCTGTGCTTACTGGTATTGTGGTTGAATGCAAAGACAAACAACTAACTATTATCAGCTCTAACAACAATTTATCATTGCGTTCCTCTTGCGATGATGTAGAAATTATCAAAACCGGAAAGGTATTAATTAGGGGTAAATTACTTTTTAGTATTATTAACAAACTTAAACAATCAAAAATTACATTTGAAGTTGTTGACAATTCTATTGTAAGAATTTCTACCAATAATTTTTCTTCTGATATTAATTTATTGGATGATGTTAGTTATCCTTCTATTAATTTTAATTTTGAAAGCTGAACTAAAATTGAAGTTGAAGGTAAATTTTTAAGAGAAGTTATAGATAAGGTCACAAATACCACTAATTTGCTTTTGGATAGATCTACCCCTTTAAATGGTATTTTGTTTGATTCTACTAGGTTAGAAGGGTTTTTAGAGTGTGTTGGCACTGACGGGCATCACCTGTCTTATTTAAAAACACCTTTCACTGGTGAAAAATTTAAAATTATTATTAGTGTTGAAAATTTAAAAAATATTTCTGAATTAATTAATAAAGATCAAAAAATTATTTTTCATTTGTTGAATAAACAATTAATTATTGAAATAAAACAAACACTACTCAACTGTCGTTTAATTGAAGGAGACTATCCTTCTGCTATTAAAGC
>JAITPK010000056.1 GCA_031289475.1 Mycoplasmataceae bacterium
TTTTTGTACGACTAATAAGGAGAAAATAAAATGAATACAAGTAAAGAAGCTAAAAAACGAATTAAATATCAAGGAGATAATAAAAAGAAAAAGAAAATACCATTAATCATAATTGGTAGCGTTCTTTTGCTAGGTGGTGTGGCCTGTGCCGTTGTTCTACCATTAACCCTTTGTAATAAACCAGTGCCTCCAGGGCCAGTTGAAAAAGCCTACACAATTAAAACAGATGGTTCAGATGAATATTTTGGTTTTGTTAACAACAGTGGTAGTAACCCTAACGACATTAATCAATTAACTGGCTTTATTGACGGCGTTATGAGCGCAAAAGATAAAAGTTTCTATAGTGAAAAATTCACAAAATTAGTTGTCCCGGCTGGTATAACATCCATCGATGAAAGTGCCTTCTATGGATGTGCATCATTTCGTGACAGCAACCAACCCATAAAAGTAGACTTCAATTTAGAATCATCATTTATTTCCATAGGTGCTGGAGCTTTTTGAGGTTGTACAGGAATCACTTCGGTAGATTTTTCGGGTAGTGATAATGAAACTACAATATCTAGTATCGGCGGTAATGCTTTTAACGGTTGTACATTATCAAGTATCATTCCAGGCGCTGGAATTGTTGACAGAACTCCTACCAGTGGATGAAATGGCATGCATGTTTTTGGTTTGAATAATTTCACTCCCAATTACACAAATGTTGACACAATCCCTTTGTACAATTCAGGTTGTGGTTGTTTAGCATATGGTACTTTTGCACCAATTAGTGAAGCAACTTCTATCGGTATTGGTGCTTTCCATGGTTGTGCCGGAATTACAGCTGTAGATTTTTCTCAAAATATTGGTACATTCACTTATATTGGTTCTGATGCCTTCTATGGTTGTGCATTATCTAGTATCACTCAAGGTTCAGGGGTTAGCGATAGAACTCCCACTAACGGATGAAATGGTATGCATGTTTTTGGTTTAAGTGATTTCACTCCAAATTACACAAATAGTGGTACAGTTGGTTTATACTTTACCGGTTGTGGTTGCTTAGCTTACGGAATCTTTGCACCAGCTGGTAACGCAACTCCCATCGGTGCTAGTGCTTTTCTTGGTTGTGCAGGAATCACTGCTGTAAATTTTTCTAATTTTGTTTTACCGCTTGTAAGTTCATCTATCGGTGCTAGTTCCTTTAGAGATTGTGCAGGAATTCGTTCTTACACATTTGCAAGTACTCAAGAATACGATTCAAATTTTACGATCGGTGATTGAGCCTTCGTTGGTGGTGCACTTTCAGGCAAAGTGATTTCTAATCCTATTGGTATTGCCAATGGATTACTGCCATTGATGATTGGGGCTTCTGGAAATCCAGCATGAATGAGCGATTATTGAATAACAGCCATTAATTAAAATTAAAAATAATGCTTTTTTCATAGATAATATTAATCATAAATATGATCATCGTCGAGAGAGAGAGAGAGAGAGAGAGAGCAACGGCGTAGCCGTTACTTTTGCTTTTCTATCTAAACAAGGCTTTAGCGCTTGCTAGAGTCTTGTTTTTTTTGTACGGTGTAATAAGGAGAAAATAAAATGAATACAAGTAAAGAAGCTAAAAAAAGATTGCAAGCTAAATCAAAAGATAATAAAAGCAGAAGTTGACCAATTGTTTTGGCAATAATCGGAGCATCAATAATTGTGGGCGGAGCCAATATTGGCACAGGATATTTTATTTGAAGCCAAACTAGTAACAAAACAACTCCTTTTATTGCTTGTTCGGAAAGTGGTGATTTAATAACAGGAGCAACAATTAAAGTTACACTAATTAATAATGCTGATTGAGACAATGTTTCTATAACAACGGGAGAGGGCTGAACCAAAACCACTTCTCATACATTCACGAAAACAAACGAAGACGCTATTACTGATGAAAATGTCGTGATTACTTTAGATGGTGGCAATGCAATTAATTTGACTATTTCAAGTGGATATACGCCTGATCCTACTTACAAGGTCTACACAATGAAAACTGATGGGACCGATGAATATTTTAGTTTTATTGATAATAGTGGTATTAGCCCTAACGATACTAATCAATTATCTGGTTGAAAAAACGGCAACCAAATGGGCGCAAGCGACATTTCATTTTTAGATCAACACTATGATGAATTAATCATCCCATCTGGAATTACATCCATTGCTGAACGGGCATTCTACGGCTGTGCATCTTTCCGAGATGCCACCCATCCACTAAAGTTAATGTTTAAAGTATCTAATGACTTTACTGAAATTGGTACATTTGCTTTTAGCGGGTGTGCTGGAATAACTATGATAGATTTTTCTAAAAGTGGCAATGGTGCAATCACCAGTATTGGACAAGGTGCATTTTATGGTTGTAAATTAGCCAATGTTGTCCCTGGTGGAAGAATTAAAAACATAACACCACAAAATTGGGGCAATATACACATTTTTGGTCTACCTGAATACAACACTCCAGACTATGCTAATAAATCTTTATACGATCAAAATTGCGGATGTCTTGCTTATGGCACTTTTACTCCAACATTATCAATTCCTACAATCGCTCCGTCTGCTTTTGGCGGCTGTGCAGGAATTACCTCTGTAGATTTTTCCCAAAATAAAACAACAATTACATCTATCGGTGGAAACGCCTTTAGTGGTTGTGAACTAAATAATGTCAAACCTGGTAATGGCATTGTTAATGTAATTCCATCTACTAATATATGAGGAGATGATATGCACATTTTTGGTGTGCAAGGTTTTACCCCGAATTATTGAGATAACGATAGTGCCGGTGCTTTGTATCAATCTAATTGTGGTAGTCTAGCATATGGCGTTTTTTCTCCAACTGATACTAGTAAAACAACTATTGGGAATGGTGCTTTCAATGGCTGCGCAGGTATTACGAAAGTGGATTTGAAACAAACCCCATTAACCACTATCGGGTCTAACGCCTTTTATAGTTGTATAAATATTCAAACTTATATTTTTGCACCATCACAATTTTCGGATTTAACACTTGGTACTTTCACATTTTTTATATGTTCTCTTTTCGGTGAGGTTTCTTGTTTTGATTCATCAAAAGCAAGTACAATACTAAACAATATGGCAGCTAGTTCAGCAGGAACTATGAAAGTTGGTCAGGGGTTTTGAGAATCCACCAACACATAACAATATTTGTTTAAATATTAAAAAATATCTACTATATTAGTTTCTTTTGTTTAAGAAAATTGGAAACTAAATTAGTTACTTCTGCCATTGTGTCTAGTTCCAAAGTTTTATTAGCGAGTAATTGACATTCTTTAAACGATAAATTATTAACTATCATTCTTGCCTTTGGAATTGATGTAGCGCTCATGGAAAATTCATCTAAACCTAGTCCTAGTAATATAGGAATTGACAGAATATCTCCGGCCATTTCACCACACATGCCGATCCAACGCTTGTTAAGGTGCCCACCATCAATAGTGAATTTTACTAGCGATAATAATGACGGATTATTTGGTTGATATAGATAAGCTACTTTTTGCGACATTCTGTCGCATGCAAATGTATATTGGTTTAAATCGTTGGTTCCGATGGAAAAGAAATCGGCATATTTACCAAATTGCTTAGCCAAAACTGCAGACGATGGAATTTCAGTCATCATGCCGAGTTGAATATCATCACTGACTTTTTTGCCTTCTTTGCGTAATTCTGCAAATGTGCTTTCTGCAAAAGATTTTGCTTCTTTAAACTCATCAATTGTAGCAATCATCGGAAACATAATTCCTAGTTTGCCAAAAACAGAAGCACGACCTAAAGCGCGCAATTGTGTTTTAAATATTTCCTTATTATCCAAACAAAAGCGAATTGCACGATAACCTAAAAACGGATTATCTTCGTGTGGAAATTGGAAATAAGATAATTTTTTGTCCCCACCGATATCAAGCGTACGAATAACAACCAACTTATCGGTCATTTTTTCTAATACTGCTTTGTATCCATCATATTGCTCATCTTCGGTTGGCCAATGATCATTATCCATATACAAAAATTCACTACGGTATAAACCAATACCTTCCGCTCCATGAGCAATGATTGCATCTACATCACTTGGTTTACCTATGTTAGCGCCAAGATGTACTTTATGTCCATCAACTGTAATAGAAGGAACATTAATATACTTTTTTAACTCTTGCTTCTCTTTTTCAAATAATGTAATTAGTTTTTTTCATTCCTCTGGATTTTTCGGTTCAATTTCAACTTCTCCAGTTAAACCATTTAAAGCCACTACTTGATCATTTTTCACTTTGTTAAGAATATCTTCCAAACCTAAAATAGCAGGAATTTCCATCGTACGAGCCATAATTGCAGCGTGACTAGTTCTACCACCAATTTCGGTAATGAAACCTTTCACATACTTCTTATCTAATAGTGCAGTTTCAGAAGGTGTTAGATCATGAGCAATAATAATAACTTCTTCATTAATACCAACAATGTTTGGCAAAGCTACATTAAGAATGTTACTTAAGACACGTCTCTTAACATCCTTTACATCAGCAGCCCGTTCTTTGAAATATGTGTCTGTCATATTCTTGAACATTTCAAAATATTTATCAAAAACAAATCTAATAGCAAAAGCAGCGTTGACTTTTGTTTCATTTATTGTCCGTTCAACTTCTTGAATTATTTCAGGATCATTAACAATTTGAATGTGTGCTTCAAACACTTCTGCTTTATCTGCACCAAGTTTGTTTGTTGCAATTGCTTTAATTTTGGTCAGCTGTGTCGCAGAATCTTCAAGTGCTTTATGAAATCTTTTTATTTCAACGGTTGGGTTATCAACTATAGCATCCGTGATATCAAACTTTGGTTGCACAAGTAAATAAGACTTGTTAATGGCTACGCCATTACTAGCTCCTATCCCTTTTAATTGCATACTCATGACAAACCGATTATTTAATTTCTAGGATTTTAGTAGTCTTAGTTACTTGCCCTTTTAAAATATCTGCAATGGTTTTATTTGTACTAAATTCATTGTTCACTACAATAACCGGAGTGATTGTATCGTATCCAGCTTTTTTAATAGCATCTAAATCAGCCGTAATAATCGGTGCGCCAACATTTACTTTATCTCCAGCTTTAGCAAAAAGTTTAAATCCTTTTAATGGAGTATTGGTGTCTCGATTTGCATTCATATTTACTGTATCAATACCAATGTGCACTAAAATTTCAATCCCGTTCGCATGCTTAATAGAAAATGCGTGTCCTGTTTCAGCCACTAATGTTAATTCACCATCAATTGGAGAAACAAATTCTCCAGATGATGGTTTTAATGCAAACCCTTTGCCAATCATATTTTGACTAAATGTTTCATCTTTAACTTCACTAGTTGATACTACTTCACCATCAGCAGGAGAACAAATATACAATGATTGTTCTCCAGCACTTTCTTTGTTTTTCTTTCCAAATAACTTACTAAAAAAACCCATAATTCTCCTTTAATTTAATAGTTGCATTATTATAAGTCGTAATTAATTAATTAGTTTATTTTGTATGTTTCTTTTTTTGAAGTTTATATTTGTCTTTAAGAACATTTAATTGTTTACGAAATTCAATAGTTGCTTTATGACGATCTGCATGCAATTTTGCTTTCAAAGGGTGTGACATTAAAACATAGTATCGATGTCTTAGTTTTTTCTTTTCAATAGCGAATTTGTTCAATTTTGCTTTTCGTTTTATTTTTATTATTCTCACCAATTTATCATCATTATCGTGTCTCGCCTGTTGAACGGCAAGTTTACTATTAGTTTTATAAATTTCGATATGATGTTGTAACAAATTTCACTCATATTGAAACTTGCGAAACAAAATGTCGCTATGGTCAGCTTCTTCTTTACGCACAGAATTATCAACACCCCTAATGATGAGCTTGCGATCTCGTAAGATGCATCGATGTTCGTACTGATTAACAAGTATCTCTATGGTATTGAGGTGTAAACGAATCAATTTACGTCGCTCGGTAAAATAATTGAGCTTACGAGCCATCTTATTTGTTTATTCCAACCTTGATAGATGGACCCATTGTGGTGCAAAGATAAATTTTTTGAATGTATTCACCTTTAACTGTCGACGGACGTTTTGATTGCAAAAATTCAAGCAAAGCATTAATGTTAGCAATTACTTTTTCACCAGCAGCCGATACTTTACCTATTACCATATGAATGTTGCCATATGTGTCCGTACGGTAGTTCATCTTTCCTTTTTTGAATTCTTTGGTCACCTTAAGAACATCGGGTGTAACGGTTCCTAATTTAGGGTTGGGCATTAATCCTTTTGGTCCTAATAGTTTACCTAATTTAGATAACTCCGGCATGAACTTAGGTGTAGTAATAATGACATCAAAGTCTAACCAACCACCCTTAATTTCATCAATTTTGTCTTTACCACCCAAGTAGTCAGCCCCAGCTTCTTTAGCTTGTGTTGACGTCACATCGTCGCTTAAAACCAATACTCTGGTTTGTTTGCCAAAGTAATAAGGTAAAGCAATGGTACCTCTTAGTTGTTGTTCCGCTTTGGTTGTGTCAAGATTTAACTTAACAGCTATTTCAATGGAAGAATCAAATTTAGTGATGGAAGTCTTCTTAGCTAACGCTACGGCTTCTTCTATTGT
>JAITPK010000061.1 GCA_031289475.1 Mycoplasmataceae bacterium
CAAACTAGTAACAAAACAACTCCTTTTATTGCTTGTTCGGAAAGTGGTGATTTAATAACAGGAGCAACAATTAGAGTTACACTAATTAATAATGCTGACTGAGGCAATGTTTCTATAACAACGGGAGAGGGGTGAACCAAAACCACTTCTCATACATTCACGAAAACAAACGAAGACGCTATTACTGATGAAAATGTCATTATTACTTTAGATGGTGGCAATGCAATTAATTTGACTATTTCAAGTGGATATACGCCCGATCCGACTAACAAGGTCTACACAATGAAAACTGATGGAACTGATGAGTATTTTAATGTTGATGGTTCTCAAGCGTTGACTGGTTGAAAAGATGGTGTTCAAATGGGCAATTGTGATAGAGCATTTTATAATGAAGATTATGATGAGCTTATTATTCCGTCAGGTATAACCTCCATCAGCTCAAGCGCTTTCTTTGGATGCGCATCTTTTCGTGACAGTACCCAACCTATAAAAATTGACTTTAATTTGCAATCATCATTCACTTCCATCGGTTCAGATGCCTTTAATGATTGTGTTGGAATCACTACTGTAGATTTTTCTGGAAGCAACATTCATGCAATAACATCCATTGGCATGTTTGCATTTCGCGGGTGCGCATTGACTAACATAGTCGCAGGTGGAACTATTGATGAGATAACTCTTAATGATGATTGAGGTACTGGTTTGCACGTTTTTGCACGCGGGGATTATCTTCCTGATTTCACTGACGGTGGTAAGAAATTGGGTGGCGAAAATTGTGGTTGTTTAGCTTATGGCACCTTCGCACCAAATGGTGATGCAACAACCGTTGGCTATGGCGCCTTCGCCGGATGTGCAGGGATTACTGCTGCAGATTTTTCTCAAAATAAGCAATCTTTCACTTCCATCGGTGGTAGTGCTTTTTTTGACTGTGCATTGCGAACCATTATTCCCGGTCATGGTGTTGAATTAGTGCCTCTAACAGGATGAGGTAATATGAATGTTTTTCGTGTAGTGGATTCGGCGTACATGCCCAATTATGCAACTAATCAGCTTGGCAATTCAGGTTGTGGTTGTTTAGCTTATGGTACTTTCACACCAACAAGTGATGGGACAACGCCCATCGGTAATAGTGCTTTTCAAGGTTGTGGTGGGATTACTGCTATAGATTTTTCTAACTTTCTTTTGCCAATTCAATCTTCTTCCATTGGTTCTAATGCTTTTCGCAGTTGTATGGGGATTTCCTCGTACACTTTTAAAAACACCCAAGAATACACCTCTAATTTTACAATCGGTGATGATGCTTTTCGTAGTTGTGCATTACTAGGCAAAGTTATTTCTAACACTATTGATGTTGCTAAAGGATTATTGCCACTAATGATTAATGCTTCTGGAAATCCTGCATGAATGAGTGATGATTATTGATCGGCTACCATTAGTCAATAGTAAAAACAAATGTTGAAAAAATAAAAGTCATAATTAATCTATTGTTTTTGATGAAGTAAAGTAAAAATAGTCAAAAAGCATTACATTTTAAGTGCATTTGTCTTGTTGTCGTTAGTTTAGTATTAAGAATTGAGATAAAAATTTCTACAATTATATTTTAAAGCTCTTTTTACCTTGATACATATCTAAATATATTAAGTGAATTGTATTTGCCATTTCTGCATTAGTAGCTACATTCTTAAAATGTTCTAGCCGCTTGTTGGGAGAAGTGATTGTTTTATTAACGGTTTTTCGATATTGTTTAGATGATGTAATACGGTCATCAACAATGTTGGGATGTTCTACAGCAAGCTCATCCAATATTTTAGATAGGTTGATTTGGTGTTCGCGACTATTCTTTAAATCTAACTCAGATTGGATTCCTAATGCTTTTAATTGTTGTTTTTCTCTCTTTTGTTTTTGATAAGCACGGTACCATTCTGCCTCGCTCATGTGTTGCTTTTTAGCTTGATTTAGATTACTCAGTTTTATGATCAATATATAAAGTGCCAAGATCATACTAATTCCCTCTGCAACAGCAATTCCAACTACTTCAGCAACATCTGCGCCACCGCTACTAATCAATAATGCTGAATAAACAATTCATATTACACTGCAGATTGGATATAAGACATACATCCACTTAGAAATGCCTACCGTATTGCGTGTCTTGACAACCACCCAGACTCCTGGTATTAAAAGTACAAATGAAAGCACTACGGCTACCCACATGGATACTTGAATTAATATTTGATACATAAACAACCTCGTTGTATCAAATTATAGGACAGATAAAATCGTTCTATAATTACGAATGTTTTTATGAAAGTAATATATCACATTCACGATCAATGTTGCGGTCATGCTGGTAACACACTAGAATCCATTATTCAAACATCGTTGGCGCAAGGATATAAAGAATTGTTTATGACCGAGCATTGTCCTTTGGACAATAATAATGTTATTTTTCGTCCATCACGAGCAGACATTGATGATTTAAGAAATCGAATTAACATAGCTAATAAAAAGTATGCTGGGAAATTGTTAATTCACTTTGGGTTTGAAGCAGAATATTCCAAATGGAACACGAGTTACTTTGATAATTTTGTGAATGATCCTCAATGTGATTATTTAATTTTCGGCAATCATTATCTAGGCGATATGTGAAAGAATCCTCGATTGGTTATGGACTTTGCTAAAACTGAAGCAGACTTAGATGAATATTACGAGAGTTCCAAATTAGCAATTGAAAAAGGTATTTTTTCTTTATTTGCTCATCCAGATATTTTTCTCCAGTCTTATAAGAAATGGGATAAGAAGGCACAATGATTAACTCGCCAAATTATTACACTTTGTGAAAAACATAATATGCCATTAGGATTCAATGCGAATGGGATGCATTTTCTGCGTAATGGCTTTAATTATCCGTCTGAATATTTCTGAAAAGAAGTTAGCAAGAGTAAAATAAAAGTAGTCATCGAGGCAGATTCACACTTTAATGACACTTTAAATAAAGAGTGATTACAAAAGACTCATACCGAAGCCATAAAGTACGGGTTAGAGAAGAATTTGGTTCAAACAATTAAAATTATTTATTTTCGATAATTGTTTTCATAATAGCATGTATATTGCGAGAAATATTATGGAACAAGCATTAATTCTAAAAAACATAAGAATTAATATAATTAAGCACAATGAAATTAGAAAAGATTGTAACACGAGCCGAAAATTTTGCGGATTGGTACACTAGCGTTATCCAAGCCGCTAAATTGATTGATTATGCTTCAATCAAAGGAACAATGATTTTTCAACCAAATGGATGAGCAATTTGGCAAAACATTGTGCATGAATTAGATCGTCGTTTTGCCAATCACGGCATCTTAAATGTACAACTTCCACTATTTATTAAATATTCTGAATTCACTAGAGAAAAAGAACATGTTGCTGGTTTTGCGCCTGAGTTGTTTTTGGTTACTCAACAAGGTGATAAAAAATTAGAAGAGCCATATGTTGTAAGACCGACAAGCGAAATAGCTTTTTGTAATTACTATAAAAAAATTGTTAATTCTTATAACGACTTACCATTAAAATACAACCAATGGTGTAATGTGTTTAGAGTTGAAAAGAATACAAGACCATTTCTTCGAAATTGCGAATTCTTTTGGCAAGAACTACACACAGTTCACGCGACGAGCGAAGAAGCAATTGAAACTACTAAGCAAATGATTCAACTCTATAAGGACTTTGTTAATTACTATTTATGTATTCCAGTGTTGATGGGAGAGAAAACGGAAGGAGAACGATTCGCTGGCGCTGAGAATACCTTTACTATTGAGGCATTAATGCAAGATGGTCAGGCATTACAATGTGGCACATCACATTATTTAGGACAAAACTTCTCTAAAACTTTTGATATTAAATTTCAGTCCAAAGATAATAAATATGAATATGTGTGTCAGACTTCAGCTGGTATCTCCACAAGAATTATCGGTGCCATCATTATGTCGCACGCCGATGACAAAGGATTGGTGCTACCGATTGGTGTCGCTCCAATCCAAGTTGCTATTCTTTCACTTTTCGCTGATAAAGACCCTAAGGTTTCCGAAACAGCAATGGAACTATATAAGCAGTTACATAACAAGTATCGAGTCTTGGTAGATAACACTAATAATGGTTTTGGTTACAAGATTGCTAATCAAGAAGTTAGCGGCACGCCAATTGTGTTGGTGTTGGGACCAAAAGATGTGCAAAACAATACCGTTACATTAATTAGACGTGACAATGGAGCAAAGATTGATGTTGAATTAAACAATATTGTTAAAACAATTGATGAACAAGTGCGTGAATATCAAATTTCTATTTACAAGAAAGCCGAATTACGATTGAATTCATCAATTGTTGAGGTCAATAATATTGATGATTTCAATGAAGCAATTAAAAACCGCAAAATTGTTAAAGCGGCCTGAGGTGGCTCACAGGATGATGAAAAATTATTAAAAGAAAAAACCGGAGCTTCACCTAGATGCATTGTAGAAAAAGCTATAAATCAAGTATGTTTTTTCACTAAGAAAACAGCGCGTGATATTGTATACTTTGCGAGGGCATACTAATGGCTAATAAATTTCATAATTGAATTACTCGTAGAGCACAAAATGCACAATGAATCCACAAAGATAAAAAAAATCGTGTGAAGTTCAGAAATATTTATGCATGTGTGATGTTCGGTTGTTTTATTGTGTACCTTGGGTCTGTTGTGTTATTTTTTCTTTGAGGCTTAAGATTTGATCAAGACAAACCTAGTCCATATGATGGTGGTACTGGTTCTATTTATTTTCTAATTTTTGGCATACTATTATTCATACTAATGACAATAATTACATGCATATTTGGTGGTATTTATTTTCCGATGATTTATAAAATTTCAAGAGAAATGTATATGCAAACTGATGAATACAAACAACAAGTTCTCAAATATGGTAATGAAGACTTAATGCAATACAAATTAAAAGATTTAATATGACTTAAAAAATTGGGATGAATTAGCAAAACCGATTTTGATCTTGCTAAAACCAAAAAAATTAAGGAGAAAAAATAATTATGAAACGTGCAAATTACATCAGTTGAGATGAATATTTTATGGGAGTAGCAAAGCTATCAGCATTACGTTCCAAAGATCCAGGAACACAGGTTGGTTGTTGCATTGCGACCGCCGATAATCGTATTGCTTCATTGGGATACAATGGGTTACCACGAGGATGCAATGATGATGAATTTCCTTGAGACCGTGAAGGGACTCCATTAGAGACCAAATATTTATATGTAGTGCACTCTGAGTTGAATGCTATTTTAAATTTTGCTGGAGATGATTTGAGTGGTTGCAAAATATATGTGACACTTTTTCCGTGCAACGAGTGTGCAAAAGCCATAATTCAATCCGGCATTAAAGAAATCGTTTATGGTGAAGATAGATATGCGGATACAGATTCTGTAAAGGCTTCCAAGAAAATGCTAGATGCTGCTGGTGTTATTCATCGAAAATATACACCAACTAATAAAAAATTAATTATTGAAGTGTAGAATTATTCAATAATTCTTTTCATAATGTTTTTTACAAAGTTATTGGGGTCTTTGGAACCAAATAACACTTGATAAATTTCATCAAATACTGGTGAATTTATTTTTTTTGATGCAATTGTTTTATGAATAATTTGTGTGGCGAGATAACCCTCTATAGTTTTGTTATTGATGATTAATGCTTTTTTGACGCCGACTTTAGCAATTGATCTACCAAAAGAGAAATTACGCGATTTTTCATCAGTGCATGTTAAATAAATGTCACCAATACCGCAAAATTGTGTAATCGTAGTTGGCTGTCCACCATATACTGTGACCAATTTGCTAATTTCTTTTGTTGCTTGGGCTAGCATAGCTGCTCTTGTATTAATAGAAGTGTGCAATTCATAAGCGACACCCATAGCAATGGCCATAACATTTTTTAGAGCGCCAATGATTTCTGCACCAACTTCATCTTTGATTTCGATACAACGGAAATGTGAATTGTTAAATAGCAAACTCACCATTCTAGCCAATGGGAGACTAGATGAAACACTATTGATCATAGTTGGTTGTTTATTAAAGACTTCAATTGCAAATGAAGGACCAATAAGTGTGACAAGTCCTTTTAATTTATTGCCAACAATTTTCTTAATAGTTTTTGACCAGATGTCATTAGTTTGTGGGTCTAATCCTTTTGACACATTAATGAAATAACATTTATATGTCAGCTTATTTACAAATAATTTAAGAGTGTGAACGATATGAACAGATGGAACTGCAATTAAAATAAAAGTAGGTTTAGTATTTAATATTTCATCAATATTGGAAGAAGCAATAACCGGCTTGCTGATTGTTTTCTTGTTACCGTAATACTTACTATTTAGTTGATGATTTAAGTCATTAATCTCTTTAGGATCTATACCCCACATCGCTACAGAATGACCATTTTCCATCAAAATGTTAGCTAGTGCTGTTCCTCATGCCCCAGTACCAAAAATTGCGATTTTAGCCATATTAACGATCCTTCCTTGCACCACGTGTTCTTGCGTTCTTGTCTTTGAAGTAAACAGTGATCGGTACCATTGTTATACCAAATGATTCACGAATTTGATTTTCTATATAACGCGCATATGAGATGTGGATATGCTTAGGGTCATTGCCAAAAACTACAAATGTCGGAATTTGGCTCTTAACTTGGGTGGCATATGATAAATTGGCACGTCCGCCTTTAAACGCTGGTGGTGGATTAGAAATCTGTGCTTTAGCAATAACATCGTTCAATAATGATGTCGATACATTGAGAGTTAGCTGTTTTCGAATTTCATCAATAGTTTCAAAGATAGTGTGAACTCTTTTATTTTCTTGGGCACTAATAAAAATAATTGGGGCTCAAGATAAATATTTGAAGCGCTGACGTATTAGTTTAGTCATTTCTACCATGGTGCGTTCGTTCTTTTGAACCTTGTCCCATTTATTGACACAAATGATGGTAGGGATGTTAGCTTTATATGCCAACCCGCCAATTACTTCATCTTGTTCGTTAAATTCTTCACTACCATCAATCATGAATAATACCAAGTTACTACGATCGATTGCTTGTTCGGTTCGCATAACGGCATATTTTTCAATATTATCAGTAATTTTTCCTTTACGTCTAATACCGGCTGTATCAATAATGGTGTATGGTTTGCTGTTGTAGTTGAAATCAACATCAATGCTATCCCTTGTGGTGTGAGCAATTGGTGAAACCAACACACGATCCTCACGCAAAATAGTATTCACTAGTGTTGATTTGCCAACGTTAGTTCTACCAACAATACTAAAAGCGAAGCCTTCATTATTATTTGAGCTTATATCAGAAGCTGTTGCTTTAATAATTTGGTCTAACAAATCGCCGACACCAATACCGTGTTCTGAGGAAATAAAATGGGGCTTACCAAAACCTAATGAATAATATTGTTTAATATTTTGCCCATTATCATTTTCTGATTTATTGACAACTAAGATAACTTGTTTGCTTTTGTATTTTTTTAAAACTTTAGTTACATAGTAATCTTCTGTATTTATGCCTTCTTTACACGAAACTAAAAAAACAATAATATTAGCTTCATCTATTGCAAATTTAACTTGTCTTTCAATATTTTGTTGGAAAGAAACTTTCTTGTTGGTTAAACCGCCTGTATCAATCACAATAAAATGTCGATTTAACCAATTGGCAGGAGCATAAATACGATCACGAGTTACACCAGGTTGATCATCGACAATCGATTTCTTTTTGTTGATAATCCTGTTGAATAGAGTAGATTTGCCAACATTCGGTTTGCCGACTAGTGCTACCTTAATCATTGATTGCCTCTTTTAATTTAAATGCGCTTATGACTTGTTGAACATTTTCATCAAAAGATTTTCCACCAGTGTCTATAGTAATAGCATCAGAAGCTTTAATTAATGGAGCAATTGCACGGTGTGAATCTTGATAATCACGAGCAATCAAGTCTTTTTTGATGTCTTCCAATGCTTCACGTTTATTATTTTGTAATCAACGTCTTTTTGCTCTGGTGTCGAGCGAAGCAATTAAGAAGATTTTTAAAGTTGCATTTGGTAGTACAACTGTTGTTGTGTCGCGGCCTTCCATAACACAACTTTGACCAGATGCTATTGCTTGTTGATCTTTGACACATTTTTCACGAACGGCACCGATTGTACCGATTTTACTAGCGAGCATCGCAATCGGTGCTGTATAGCATTCAGCTGTAACGTCCTTATCGTTTAAATATAATTTGTCGGGAGTTAATTTAACTTTATTTTCGTTTAGGACTTTTTTGACTTCTTCTATATTGGTTAGGTCGGTGTTTTTAAGTGCAATTCCATAACAACGGTACATACCACCAGTATTAATGAATAAAAATCCAAGTTGTTTAGCAACGGCTTGCGCAATTGTACTTTTGCCAGCTCCACCTGGTCCGTCAATGGCTATTTGATAAATATTCTTGCTCATATTATGCACCTCATCCAGAAATGATGAAGATCAATAAGACAATAATTGCTAATAAAGATATCAAACTTAGTAGAGAAGGAACGATGTAGATGACCTTGTTATAATTTTTCTTGCTATCTGAATAAACTGAGATTGATTTAATGTTTTCGATAGCATTAGAGTTATCGGCAATGTTTGATAGTTCATTGATTTGAGTAATTTGATTTTTACTATTGGCTTGGAAATTAGCTCAACTTGTATTTTGAAGATCTAAGTTTTTCTCGTTGTTAGAAAATTTTACATATGAATTATCTTCGGCTAGTCACTTACGGTTAATATTCCCTTTTTGATCCATAATGGGTTGCGGTTGATATTTATTGCTTCATTCAACAATCTCACCATTCATATTGGCGATGCGTTTTTCGTCTATTAAACCAATGAAGTGAGTCATTTTATTTGCTTCTTTCATTTCGTTTGTGTTGACTGAAATTAACTTCGCTATAGAATTGTTGATGTTTAAATTAGCGAGTATGTTTGGATCAAGTGCATCAATCTTTTGCTTATATCGTATAGAAATATTAGATTCATCAACAAGTCTATCAATCAGCATACCTTCGTTAATAATCTCATTGCGATAAACTCGATAACGTTCTATTCGTGTTTCCATAAGCAACCTAAAAGTATTTTAATTATATAATTGTGTTGCTATTTATGGCTTTAATAAGAAAGAAAACAGTAATTAAGTTCATTCCATGTGTTGACAAGCATGAAATCGTTGTTAGAATTTCTAATATTATTTTTAATCAAATTAGAAAGAAAAATAATTCGGTAATTTGTTTTGGTGCTAGTCTTGCACTGTCGGACTTATACGATCAAATTGCAGTTGACTTTAAAAACAATAATGTTAGTTTCAAGAATGTGGTCATCATCAATAGCGATGAATATGTTGATTTAGAACATCGTTATATGAAATATTCAAAAGTTGAATCTATGAAGAATCTTTTATTCAAACGAACTGACATTAATTTAGATAATACATTTTTCCCTACAAAGGACAATTACAAAATATTTGATAAAATAATCCGTAAGTTTGGTGGTATCGATTTGCTTATTCTTTTACCTGGCTCCAATGGGTACATTGCTTTTAACGAGCCTAATACAAAATTAAATACAAAAACGCATATTACTAAATTAGAAAACAATACACGGTTGTCACTAGCGGGAATTTTTGATGAAAAAATTAATGTTCCATACTATGCGGTCACTATAGGAATAAAAACAATTTTGGAGTCAAAAAAAATTATCTTGATGGCAAGTGGGAATTCTCTTAGCGTACCGGTGAGCAAATTATTTGAAAATCAATATTCGCCAATCTGGCCAATTACTTCTTTGATTTATGCAAAAGATGTTACCGCATTTGTAGAATTAGAAGCCACTAAGTTAATGACTGATTAAACAAATAACGGTTTCAACAATTGATTGACAAGAACGGCTAGCATATTCATATTATGTGGACAAATAACTTTTAATAATTCTTGGATTTCGTTGATATATTCGCATTGTATCAATGCAAATTCAATTTTCGTATTGTAGTTGCTTGACAAATTATCATTTGCTGAAACTAGCAATTGTTCAGAATGATAATTAATTAAAAATAATTTTATTATGTAGTTGAATAATTTACTCACTTGCTTGGTTGGGAAGATTAGACTATGTTCTTTTGCATATTTTTCAATAAGCAGAGCAAAAGTGTTGGCGAAATAAGCTGATGACAATATTTCTTGCTTCATGGTTTTATTAATTCCTGTTAGTTTTTCTAATAATGTATCTTTTTCAATATGCTTCACATCACCCTTGAGCATTTCCATATATGTTTCTATTATTTTATATTCATTCATGGCTTCAACCGTTGAATTGATATTTTGAGATCCAACATAATGATTGGCAAAGTGAGTAATGAAAATCATTATTTTCAATTCAGGGTCTTGTTTATTGTCAGACTCAAAATTTGCATTGATGCTACATAGCAAATGTAGCAATTGGCGTTGTATTTTTTTTATAGGTAATTGTTCTTTTTTTCAAGAGTCCATATTTATTTAGAACCTAATTTTTCAATTTCCAATTTAATGAAGTCTAATAATCCTTTAACTTCTGAGTAATTCATTCTGGTTGGACCGACCACTGATAATTGGTGGCTTCCACCGTTTGAGGAGATAGTGGTTGAGGCAATCGCCAATTCGCTCGCCCCAAATTCCTTACCAAAAGTAATTAAAGTTTTACCGGTTTTTTGTTGAACATACGCAATATGTTTTCAAACATTAGTATCCTCTAACATTGAAAGCGCTTTATTAAGATTTTCGATATTTTGAAATTCTGGTTGAGAAGTGAGCCATTTTGTACCGTGTATTGTTGTTGAACTTGGCATCTTATTAAAATCAAATATTTTTTCAATGATTTGTCTGATGCAAAATTCATATTCATGGACGGCAGACCGTATGATTTCCTTAATCGAGCCCAGCTTACTTGGTATATCTTTAATAGCAGTGTCCACTAAACGATCATTAAAAATTCTAATGCAAACACTGATGTCGTCCAATTGTTTTGCATTATGTAAATGGATTGTATTCTTGTTAACAGTACCACTTGATGTTACTAGAAGTATAAGGGCAGTATTTTGATCAATTTGAATTAAGTCAAAACGCTTTAGTAGTTCGTTGGTTTGTTCAGTCGTAACAACTGAAGGGAGCTTGAGTGATTCGTTTACAATTGATACTGATTGATCAATAACGCTATCAATTGACAAATCTCGTTGCGCAAATATTTTTTCCAATTTTGATTTAATGTTTTTAGAAAGCTTTGGCTTCAAAATGTTAGATTCATAAAATTTATATCCATTAATTGATGGAATTCGTCCAGATGAAGTGTGGGTTTTCTCTAATAACCCAGATCTTTCTAAAGAAGCCATATCGTTTCGTATTGTGGCACTAGACATATCAGGCATATATTTTTTAATTATTTCCTTAGAAGAAATAGGTGATGCGGTATAGGCATACTCTTCAACGATAATTCCGAGCACTTCTTGTTGTCTTTGTGTTATTTTCATAGCTCAATTATTTTAACACACTATTTAATAGAGTGCTAATTATAAAAATTAATGAGTATTTATTTTTTTACCAGGAAGATAAGCATTATTTCTTCTGTTATTTAAATATGTGAATGATAGTAGTTCTACTGAATAAAAGATTAAAACTACAGGAACTATAAGCAACCTTCAATAGCTACCGGCCATATTTGTAGTATTATCGTAGATTCAATGACCGTTACTTCATTGAGGGACAATACATTGAGGATTGTAATTGGTTAAGATAGTGTAAACACTAACGTATCCGGAGGGATTGGCAGCATTGAAGGCGTCATCAGGCAACTTAATAAAGTTAATGATAATTACATATGTGAAGTAAAGTAATGGATAAATAAAGGCAAGACATCATGTCCTACTGAATTTCATAATATTTTTTACATTAGCCTTTGGATATTTTGAAGCGAAGCTAAAGAAGATCACAAATAACCCGGGTGTTACTAGATGAATAAAGACATTATCTATAACGATGTTCATGCTGACATCAATAGCGCCTTGTAATACATATACAGGAGACATCATAAATCATGCCACCGCAAAAACTAGCACGATTCACGATGTTACAAATACTAAAAATTTGTTGGAATTAAATATTTTTGTTTTGAAGGCAAACAACCACAAGGCATAAAAAATTATTAATAAAAAATTGTTTTGAATTGTGAATTGCTCAAGTCAATCAAACCAGATGATGTAATATCACCTACTAAATACGTCATTATCAATGTATTGAGGCAAAATACGAATGCAAATACTAAAGATCATTGTTGCAATACCAACAAGCATACCGATTCACGCTAAAATATAAGCTGCCGACTTGTGAATGTGTTTTCGTTCTGACTGTATGTACTTTTGTTTAGACATTGTTAATAACCCTTTCCAGATTGAAAGAATAATAAGTAATATTTAAAATAAATGTTGGCAGAACTAATACGCAATTTATTAATCCAATGACTAAACATGTTTGAGATTCCTTATCAATTGAAGCTCATAATGTGATCACTGATGTTGAAAGCAAGAAGATGGTTATTAATAAAATTGAAAATATGGTAAGGGCTGTTTCAATGTTTGTCATTAATCGGACCTTTTTTAAGGTTTCTTTTTTAACTCTTAGCGAATAATAAATAACAAGAAAGAAAAAAGTGGCCACAATAAAAATAATTACCAAATATACATTTATGTATTGAATAATTTTCATAGGGTCATCAAGGTTTTTAAACATAATGCCGACATCATCGATCAATATTTTAGGAAGCCCTCAAAAATTTAATATAAATGACAACACGATTAAAGTTATAACATTGACGATGATGCGCATTTGTATAGCAAATTTATTGTCCTTATGTGAAACATTATGTTGAATAATATTATGATGATCTCAAATATGTTGAATGAAACCAAGAGCATTAAGAACTAATGTAGGCAACATAATCGCTAAGTCCAAACTCGGGATGATATATAGTAATAATTCGTTTCCATCGGAATTTCAATTTCATGCTGTGAACCCAACGAAAAGTAAAACTATAAAGATAAAACCAAATACTAAAAATTGGATTAATCCCAAAATCTCAAACTTAGACAAACTAATAGAATGCTTATTTCTCACGGAAAAATAATGCATGATTATGTAAATTGTTATGAGTGCAAATGTTGAAAATATGAAGATGAACATTAAAAATATATAAACATATGCAAAAATATCATACATATCACTTAAGTCACCTGACAGTAAATTAATGATTTCCATAATAATGAATTCTGCTGATTTTGCCGAAATTGCAATGCAAAAAATCATTACATTAGAAATGATAATAGCAAAACGAATGTACATAAAAAATATCGCGGTGCTCCGGTTAACTTTTTTGTAAGCAGATTTTTTTGTTTGCATTGATAATATTTTAATTGAATATTTTCAATATTTCTCTATAATAAAGCACAATTTTTGAAATTTGATTTTTATTGTTGAAAAAGGATGGAAAAAACACGCACAAAAATGACTAAATATAAGCTGCTGGCAATTGATTTGGACGGCACTTTATTATCTAAATTAAAACAAATTTCAAAATCTAATTTAGAGGCATTAAAGGAGTACATAGACGATGGAGGGCAACCAGTTATTACAACTGGGCGTTCCATTGTTTCTGTTAATAAAATTGTTAATAAAATTGACAAAGCTCATGGTAATAGAAGCGAATATGCCATTTGTTTTAATGGTGCTTACATTAAAAATTTTCATACTGGTGAAGTTATAGAGAAAAAAATTCCTGATGGAATTGTTCGTGAAATTTATCAATATGTTAAAAAAAATAAAATTGTTTTGTGGGCATATACAAAAGAAGCCACTGATATGAAAGGTGTATATGTAACCGATGCTTTTGCAAATTTCATTGTTCGTTTGGGGAAAGGTATTAACCTTATTAAAATTACTAAAGATTTAACAGATTTTTCGTCTTACAAATTAAATATAATGTCGTTTTCTAAAAAGAAAATTGCTAAAGCTTGGGAAGATTTGCATGATAAATATGGTGACCAATTAAACTACTCATATTCTCATCCGAAACTACTTGAAATAAATTTGGGTGGTGTAAATAAAGGGACAAGCATTAATTACATTGCTGAGAAACTTGGAATCCAAAAAGAACAAATTGCAGCGATTGGTGATTCAAACAATGATCTTGCAGCATTTGAAAATGCATCATTGAAAATAGCGGTAAAGTCTAAAAGCAAAAGACTAATTAAAGCATCATCAGTTTATCTACCATATTCACGTAATGCGGTAGCCGATGCGATTCGCAATCACATTTTGGTTGAAGATAAACCAATTCAATTAGTGGCCAGTGATCTAGATGGCACATTATTAAGAAATGGATCAAAAACGATTGCCCCAGAAACAAAAAGTAATATTGAAAAATTAGTAAATGATTCGGGTAAGAAATTTGTAATTTGCACCGGCAGAAATATTGACGATATTTTACTCGTTGTTGATTATTTAAACATCAAAGATAAAAGTAACTTATTTGCAATTGGAGCAAATGGTTGTTTTATTTATGACGTTGCAAACGGAAGATTTATTTATGAGAAACTAATGTCAGAAGATTTTGCAAAAAAAGTAATGGATAAATTTAATGCCATAAGAAATGATAAAAATGTTAAAGGTCAACTTTCTTGTGAAATGTTTGTGAGCTATAAAGCTGAAGACGTTGTTGCTCACAAACCGCAAATCCATTATTGTATTAATCGTCAATTTATTGAAGAGATGTATAAAAAATTTCACCCGGGAATGTTTGATAATTTTTGGGCTAAACGTATTTCTAAAGACATTGATAAAAAGACGCCCTTTGATAAAGTTATGAAACTTATATTTTACTTTGAGTCGCAAGATGATCGAGCGAGAATGTTTGCAGCGTTTAATGAATTTAAAGGAGATTTAGAAATTTCTTCCAGCGGTAAACATAATGTTGAAGTGATGCCAACGAATATTACGAAAGGACATGCATTGCAAAGACTATGTGATTATTTAAAAATAGATATTAAAGATACAATGCCAATCGGCGATGAAAGAAACGACATGTCAATGTTATCGCTTTCACCACATTCTGTGACTTTGAAAACATCTAGTATTGAAGTACAACAATCAGCAGGCAATGTTTTAGATCAACCAACAAGCGATGTTGTGGGCAAAGCCATTGAGCTGTTTGTGTTAAGGAAGTAACATGATAACAAAAAATTACATCCAATTAATTAATATAAAGAAAGTGTATGACGATGGGTATATAGCTGTACAAGATATTAATATTTCGATCAACAAGGGAGAATTTGTTACCTTATTGGGGCCATCCGGTTGTGGCAAAACAACCATTTTAAAAATGCTCGCTGGTTTTGATATGCCCACAACCGGACAAATAATGGTTGATGGAATTGATATTAAAGAGTTGCCTATTAATCAAAGACCAACTGCGACTGTTTTTCAAGACTATGCATTATTTCCTAATATGAATGTTTATCAAAATGTTACGTATGGTTTAAAAGTAATGCGTAAACCGTTAAGAGATGTTTCACCAAAAATTAAAGAAGAAGGTAATAACATTTATCGTATTGCAATCAAAAAAGCAGCGTTAGAAATTAAAAAGATTGAAATTCAACAAGGCAAATTGCTTCGACAATTAGTAAAACTTGATGAGGTTTATAAAACACACCCCGAAGTTACAAACATTAAAAACATGCGCCATGCTCAGTTCGTAATGAAACAAAATTATTTTTTAAAAAAGCTTAAAGAAAATTATGGTGATGAGGCAGAATTTAGAATTTCAAGAGCTAACAAACAACGTGAGTGGCGCTATTTAGTAGGTCGACGTATCTGAAAAATAAATCGTTTAATTAAATATGACATGGTCGGTCTTAATAAATGAGAACGCTTATATTTCGAACTTAAAAAATGATATTTATATAAAATGACCACTGATAGTCGTTATGATCGTTTGACTAATGAATACACACGTCTCGATAATTTATCATCGTACTGACAAAACTATCCAATGACAACATTGTCTAATTTTGAAAAGAAAAACATTAGTCGCAAGTTAACAAGAGAAGAAATTAAAAATAAGGCCAATGAATTAATTCAACTTGTTGGGTTGACAGGCAATGAGAACAAATATCCAACAGAATTATCTGGTGGTATGCAACAAAGAGTGGCATTAGCTCGTGCTTTAGTTGTGGAACCAGATATATTGTTGCTTGATGAACCATTATCGGCATTGGACGCTAAAGTTCGCCAACAAATGCAATTGGAATTAAAGCGTTTACACAATGAATTGGGTATTACATTCATCCTTGTAACTCATGATCAAGAGGAGGCATTAACACTTTCTACTAAAGTAGTGGTTATGTCTAAAGGACGTGTTGAACAAATTGATTCACCAAAACGAATTTACGATAGTCCTAGAAATGAATGGGTTGCAAGTTTTATTGGTAAAGCTAACCTATTTAATGGTGTATACAGCGGAGCAAATAAGATTGAATTTGCTGACGAAACATTTAACGTTGCTGATTCTGCGGTTCGTAAATTTAAGCCTAATTCACAAGTTAAATTTATGATCCGACCCGAAGATATTTATTTTGTAGAACCAGATAAAGGGATTATTAAGGGCCGTGTGGTAGAAAGCATTTATAAAGGACAAATGTATAGTGTTCGTGTCAAGTGAAAAAATTTCATTATCATGGTTGAATCTACAAAGCAAATTAATAGTAACACTACTGTTGGTCTAGATTGAGAAACATCGCACATTCATGTGATGCTAGACAAAGCGCAAAGGAACCCTAATGAATTTAGATTCTAGACTTTTTAAAACTAAATCTTTTAGATCCAACAATGGTAATAAAACTGGTGTTTTGTTAGTCCCTTTTATTTTGTTATCTTTAATATTAGTCATTATTCCGCTAATCATGATTTTTGTAAAAGCTTTCATACCGACAAGCGGAGCGACTGTTGCTGATAACTGATCAGTTATCGATGGATTTATTTGACAGAAAATTTTAATTTCATTATTAATTGCTGTTATTACAACCATTGTTTGTGTTTTGCTTGCTTATCCTTTTACTTATTTTTTGTCAAATAGCAAAAGCAAAGTATTTAAAACAATTATTATTTTTATAGCTACAGCACCAGTATGAACTAGTTTTTTAGTAAAACTAATCGGACTAAAAACTTTTTTTGATATTTGTGCCGGATATGATAATTCCACATATGGTAATTTATGAACTATTGTCGGATTGATTTATTTGTATTTGCCATTTATGATTATGCCCTTATATTCAGTGCTAAATGATATGCCTAAAAATTTGGTATATGCAAGTTATGATTTGGGGTACGGACCTTTTAAAACATTTTTTAAAGTAACATTACCATATACAAAAGCAGCTTTGGCATCTGGAATTACATTGGTGTTTTTGCCTGCACTAACAACCGTTGCCGTTCCACAATTCTTAAATAATAACAATGATGGATCAATGATTGGCGACATTATTGTTGATCAAGGACAATCAGGGTTAACTAGTGACATCGCTTTAGCACGAGCATCCACTTTATCATTAGTGTTGAGTCTAATATTATTAGCAGGCTTTTTATGCTACATAGTTTTCTATAAAATAGTTTGAAAAAAAATTAGAACTAAAAGGAGGGTTAATGAATAAGCAAGGCAAATTTACACGCAGCAAATTTTTATCTTTCATAAAGCATTGATATATTTTCATTGTGCTTGCCATTATTTATGTGCCTCTTATTTTTATCGTGCTATTGAGTTTTAATGAGCCGACAGCCCGTGGGAACATTAATATTAATTTTGGCACACCTACTATGATTAATTACTTGAATCTTTGACAGGATGATGAATTTCTAAATGGTTTATTTAATTCGTTATTACTATCAGTCATTGTTGTTCCAATTTCTTTATTGTTGGCAATCGTAACTTGTTTTGGAATGTGACGAGCTAAACCGTATCAAAAGAAAGCGGTTAACTTTACCACACAATTAACGATTGTTAATCCAGAGGCCATTACTGGTATTAGTCTTGCGTTATTATTTTCATCAACTTGAGTTGCCATGGGATTTAATTTAGGTTTTTTCACGGTAGTGTTGGCACATATTTCGTTTTGTACTCCCTATGCTATCGTGGCAATATACCCTCGTATGGCAAAAATGAATCAAAATCAATTATTAGCGAGCTACGATTTAGGTCACACCAAAATGAACACATTTTGGAAAATCACTATTCCATATTTAATGCCTGCTCTTTTGGCAGCTGTTGCTATTGTGCTGTCAATGTCGCTAGATGATTTCATTATTACTAATCTGGTTAACGGTTCCTTTCAAACAATCGGAACATTAATTTATTCCACACGTAAAGGTATCAAAGCTTGAGTAGTTACATTCGGGGCACTAGTTGTAATTATCACAATTGTGATAATTGTTGTTCTTGGAATTCGCAAGTATTTCAAATTAAAGAAGGAAAACAAAAAAAGTGCAATGGTTTCTGAATCTAAGGGAGAATCATAATGAAACATTTGTTTCTAAAATGTCTCTCTCCGATAGCTATAGTGATGTGTAGTTTGTCGCCATTGATGCTGGGCTCTTGCAGTAGTGGGGGAATTGTTTTTGCAAACTATGAAAGCTATATGTCGCCAGATTTAATCGACAAAAACCGTACAGTCGATGGGCAACAAGTAAGATATGTTAGCTATTCTACAAACGAAGATATCCAAGCAAAGTTCAAACGGTCATATGATTTGGCCGTTCCATCTACATATACGGTTTTGGAATTGGTTAAGGCTGACGAAGTAGCAGAACTCAATTGAGCGATGTTTTCGACTGAAGGACATAAATTGAATTCGAATGAATACCGATGGCCATTAATTACTTATCCTTCGTATTTAATTGAGTATGCTAAACCATACAATTCATATCAAGGTGCGACAACAGATGATAAAATGCTAGCAGCACGGAACGACCCACACAATGCACTAACATTATTTAGTGATACAGTTATTAACATCATATTTTCAGTAGATGATTATGCTCATGACCATGGATATTATGGCGTTGGCAAAACATTATTAAATTATTCGTTACCATACTTTGATCAGGATTTAATGTTTGCTTACCATGGCGATTATATCGGCAATGAAATGAATAATGATGGTGGTGCATATCAATTAACTGCACCACAATTAAATGAAGATGGACTTTGGTATAGTGAAGGTGCTACATGAGACAAAATTACAAATGCTATTTCACCAAAGAAAAACACAACCCTAGATAGTAGATTCATTCCTAACGAGAGACAACACATGGCATTGGTTGATGATTCAAGAACATTTTATGATTTATGTCGCTTGGCATCAACTGGTGGTGCTGATGTTAATCCACCAGATGATGCTGCTGAACAGACTATGGAGAAGATTGGTGAAACTTATGGGCATGTGTCTAATAAATTTAACCCTAATACATTCTTCATTAATAGTGATAGTCAACAAATATTGTATAGCTTTGCTGATCCTGTTGGTGACTACACGAATGCTACCGAGGCACAAGCAAATGCCATTATTTCATATAGTGGCGATGTCGCCTACGCCACAATGGGTGGCGGTAACGATGATTGAACTGACACCTGACATTGCGAACCAAAAGGGCAAGATGCCTTAGTTGACGGCAATGTGCATATAGTTAAACCGCGCAATACAATGGTTGCTCTCGATATGCTGGTCATTAATAAAAAAGATCAAGACAAGCAATCAGTATATGATTTAGCAAAAAGTTGTGTGCTAGATGGTGCTGATGCAGCACCCACCTCCACCGATGATCCAAATGCTTGAATAGGCAAAGGGATTACGGATGATGATGCAACAAATGATCCACTTTACAACACCATTCTTAATTTTGAATACACATACTATGAACCAACTCTTTGAAATACGAAGGAATTTGTATCACGAAATAGCAATGAACCAGATGCGACCAATAGTTACTATGATATTAAATATAGCGATGAAAATAAGGCCGAATTGCTAGCAGAAATTAATAATGTGAATTTTTTGCCAGGGGATCAATTATTAGAATTACCATTATCATCGCTAGCCAAATCTAACATGAGTTTTGAATATATGCAATATAAGCAGAAAATGTAACGATGAATCAGAAAAAATATATTCTTGCCATAGAAACATCATGTGATGATACCAGCATCGCGATTTCTTGTAATAATCATATTTTGTCCAATGTTACACTTACTACTTTGAAATCTCATAAGCAATATGGTGGAATTGTTCCAGAAATCGCTGCAAGGGGTCACGAGGCTGATTTAAGTGTTTGTTATAAGCAAGCGCTCAAGCAAGCCAAAATTCGTGAAGCAGACATTGTGCATGTTGCTTATACTGCAACTCCGGGGCTACCGGGGTCGTTACATGTTGGTAAAGTGTTTGCTAAATCAATCGCATCATTATTGAATGTACAGTTAATACCTGTTGATCATATGATGGGACATATTTATTCTTTTACCATCAATGATGAGGGAATAGTTAAATATCCTTTTCTAGCACTTGTAATATCAGGAGGGCACACTGCTATCTATCTAATTAAGAGCATTCATGAATATCAAGTTCTGAATCAAACTGCAGATGATGCGATGGGTGAAACATTGGATAAAGTAGGCCGTATTTTAAACCTTGACTATCCAGGGGGCGTTAGCATTGATAAAATTTATGATGACAAAAAAACTACTCTAAAAATGATTAATCATTTTAAACCAGACCAAAGTTTTAGTTTTTCTGGTATTAAAACTCATATTTTTAACTATGTGAACCAATCTAAAATGAAAAATAAAAAAGTTGATAAAGTGCTAGTTGCCTCATCTTTACTTAATTGAGTAGTTGAAGAAGCGAGAATCAAATTGGAATATTACATTACTAAATATCCACATGTGAAATTTATAGCTGTCGGCGGCGGTGTTAGCGCTAATAAATTGTTGAGAAATAAACTCTCCAAGTTAAGGTTGCCCATTAGATTACCTAAAAATAAATATACCAATGATAATGCAGCAATGATTGCCGTATATGCTCACTTAAGCAAAAACAATTAATTTCACTAAGATATTTTTATTTTTGTTGTTATTTCAAATTTTTTCGCATTATTCATATAAATGTCAATTTCATTGTCACTTAACATATCGGAGCTAATTAAACCTTTAGTTTTAATCATGTTATCAATGAATAGCTTGGTATATAAGAAACCGCTCTGCCCTGTAATGTAAGCCTCTGCTGTCATTTGTGCTTTTTTAAATGAGTCTACTAGTCCTGGCGCGAATACGTGCACTTCCACTTTAGTTTCCTTACCATTCTTTAAACCAATAGCTTCAGCGACCATACATCCAGAGTCTGAGGTTAGACCATCATCTATAATGGTTTGAATTTCATTAGGATATTTTGGTGGTTGTGGAATTGAATGCAATGTTAATTCATATGGAGATATCATTTGTCCATCAATCATTTTCTTTTCATGTGATAAGCGTCCTAATGCAAATAATGGTTTAGCAAAGTCGATTCCCACTCCCGCATATTTGAAATATGCATTTTTAACACCTTTATATAGTTCTTTAGCATGAACGCCATAATATGCAGGTTCATCGTGAGAATGTTCTACAAAAGTAATTGGTGTATCAATGTAGTCGTATTTGCGGGTAATTGGCAAACTAAAGGCATCGGTTCTGACAATTTTGCTATCAATCCAAGCAATGGCAGGTTCAGACATATCTCACAAAGCAGATGCTGGCGAAAATCAAAAAGGGATGAACCTTTTAGATTTTACACCTTCTCATACTAAGTTGTAAATGGTGTCACAACTATCTAGTTCCCTTACTGCAAGTCTTGTTGCTAAACACAATAAACCTGGAGCGGAACCAGTACCGACAATGGCCAATTTATTATTTGTTTTAAATTTAGCATCATATTCAGTTAATAAATATTTTAAACCTTCAAATCAATCTTCTTTAATACCTTCGCCGGCTGCAAAATCTTGATAATTGGTTTTAAGTTCAATAGCAGCATCTAAAACATTTTTGGCAAAATGCAGGGGCAGAGCATTAATGATTAAATCAACTGAACCAACCTTTTCGCATAGATTCATAATGTTCTCATATTTACTAGCATCGAGTTTAAACCCTTGCATTTTGTTTGAGTACTTAGTTATTTCATTAACACTAGTGATATCTCAGTCGGCGATGTAGATTTTTTCAACATTGTTTTCTTCACTTGCTCTTCTAGCAACTGTAGTGCCTTGAACACCAGCTCCGAGGATTAGAATCTTCATAATGATTCCAATTTTACTATGTAATAGTGTTTAGTGGAAAAAAATAATTTTGATCAATAGATCGTGTCGAAACTGTTAAAGTATTTTTTTAATAAATTTAGTTTTCTTATCAGTCCAAGGTGGATAAAAAATTTCTGGATTAATTTTAGTGGTTGTTTCTACTACTGATTTAGTGTGGCTGAACAAGTTAAAACCATAAACACCATGGTAGGCGCCCATACCACTACTACCTACGCCGCCGAATGGCAAGTTGTGGTTGGTGGTATGCATAATAGTATCGTTAATACAAACATCGCCAGATTGTACTGTAGCCAATAAATTGGCGATGCATTTTTTATCTTTGGAGAAAATATAAAGTGCTAGCGGTTTCGGCAATAAACGCATGTCGTTGATAATATCGGCAAAATCATCGCACACTATATAAGGTAGAATCGGTCCAAAGATTTCATCTTGCATTAGTGGATCACCAAAATTATTAATTTCTAATACAGTCGGTTCGATTTGCAAATTTTGTCTATCAAATTTTCCACCACAGTACGGTTTTCGATTTTCTAAATATTTTGTGAGACGGTCGAAATGTTTTTCATTAATGATTCTAGGTAAATTTAGTTCTGTCAAAGTATTGGTACCATAAAATTTTGTGATATATAGTTGTAATAATTTTAAAAATTCATCTTTGACATTTTTGTTAATTAATAAATAATCAGGGGCAACACATGTCTGACCACTATTCATTCATTTGCCTCTAGCAATTCTTTGAGCTGCAACTTTTAAATTGGCTGTTTTGGCAACAAAGCACGGACATTTACCACCTAATTCCAAACAAACTGGTGTTAAACTTTTGGCAGCTTGTTGCATGATGATTTTGCCAACATGAACGCTACCGGTGAAAAAAATAAAATCGTATTGAGGTTCCATAATTTCTGTGTATTTAACTTCTTCAACCTGGACAACTTGAACATGACCAACATCAAATACATTATTAATAATTTCTTTAATAACTTTATTAATGGTCGGAACATATGGTGATAAATAAAGAATTGCGGTATTACCAGCAGCAACAGCATCTACTAGTGGTACAAGTGATAATTGCAATGGATAATTTCATGGCGCGAAAATTAATATAGTACCTAACGGTTCTTTAATAATTTTGGCGCTAGACAAAATGTTCATTAAGTTTGAACGAGCCTTCTTGGGTTTTGCTCACTGACGAATGTGTTTAATTGCATGTTTAATTTCATTTACAACGAGTAAATATTCACTAATAAAAATTTCACATTCACCTTTATTTAAATCAGTCTTTAAGGCTTCTCGTATATTTTCATATTGTTTTTCGATTTCATTTAAAAATCGTTTTAATTTTAAAATTCTAAAAGACAATAATTTTGTTTTGTCAGTATTGAAGAATTTTTTTTGTTCCTTGAATAAATTATTAATATATTTGTTCATGCTCGAGACAAGTATTATAACTATAGAATCGAGTGTTTGGGTCTAACTAAATTGATTTTAATTGTCACAGAAACTATCCAATTTGAGATTCATTATTTCAAAACTAACTTGTTACTTGTAATGAAATCGATTTTATACAATTTTTGAATGATGGATGCTAATAACTTACTATCAATTGTTCAAATGCTGATTAATAAGTTTTTTTCATGAATCGATTTTATATATTTTCTAGTTATTAGATTACCTTGGATGCTAATGTTATATCCAAGAGCTAGAGCTTCATTTCCGTTATGTTTTGTATCCGCTAATGCAAAAAGGATGGCACTTGGTTCAATTATCTTAACTTTTTTTAGTGCTTCTCAATCAAAACTAATAAAGTGTGTTTGAGTTAACATGCCTAAATCTTTAACTTTGTTAATTAATACTATTAAAGATTCATTGCTAAGATTAGTTTGCTTTATTTCGATAACAGCTACTTTATTAAAAGATTTACAAATTTCTAAATAACGATCAAATGTGCAAATAAAGTGTGGCGTTGTGAATTTATATTTACAAATTTTATAATTTAATGGAAGTTTAAATATTTCGCTTGATTGTATTGTATTAATTTCCAAAACATCATTAGGCTCAGCAAAAGGTTTCGGTTCGTGTGAACAAACAAAAACATTATCTTTAGTTAATCATATGTCTGTTTCAATACCAAACACTTCTTTTTTATTAGCGGCTAATAAAAAAGATTCTTCGGTATTTTCAAAGGCTAAACTGCTTAATCCACGGTGAGCTATGAGTTTACTCATGGGTTAATTATAATGATAAAGCGATTTCGAATTGATCATAGTATTTGTGAGGCTTATCACCAGGAAGATATCAAACCACATCGGTAGCAATCGTTTTACTATTGACGAATTGATAATTTAATTCAATTGAATAGCTATCGGCATTACTCTCAAATTTATTTACTTTCTTTAAAGCACTACGAATAATGCTTTCAATACTGTCACGATATTTTTGTTCGTTGATGTTAAGAGTGTTATCTTTGTAGTCAATGCACTTACTTACGATAGTGTCTTTGCTAACAAGTGGTCCTATTAACTCGTGATCATAATTTTGACGACCATTAGGCTTCTTTCTGTTTGAATCGCCATTATTATCGCCATTGTGACTAATGGCTAATGCTGCCATAGCACTTGCTGCAATGATGGCAATCGCTAAGGTTGCACAACCAATGGATATAAGTTTTTGTTTGGCTTTCATTAAAATACCATCCTTTTAAAATTCTTGGTTACATCGTTGATAAAGATTTGCTTGATATGAATATATTTATTTTGATAACCTTCACCAATAAAATTGAATGACTTATGAAATACATATGTTTTGATAGTGTCCTGTTGGCTTAGTTTAACTTCGACTTCAAAATATCCAACGCTAGTTTCAGGAATCATAAAACCAGGGTTTCCAGTTAACGATGTACTAACTTGTTTGGAAGAGGTGTCATAAGAAGTACAAGTAGTGAAATCAATATCATAACTGTTGGTTACATATGTTGTATTAGAATTTTCATATTTGTATTCCAATATTTTAGGGTCATTACCAATTGAATAATAGAAATTTGTTTTAGTGCTAATAATCGTAGTGGGGTTGGTGGCTTGCATATTTAATAAATGGGTAATTGGTTTTCTTAGGTCTTCACAATCTTGATTCATTTGGTAATAAACGATTGATTGTTTCTCAGATGAACCAGTTTTATTATTTAAATAATAACTATTGCTATTATTGAATCATCCACTTTCGTCATGAGCTTTTAAATAATTCGTGTATTTGAAAGTAACTGTTTGATCAATTAAATTCAGCTCATTTAAAAAGTTATTAGTATTTGATGATTGTGTTGTAAAAGTATTTTTGTTAACAACATCTGCATCATAATCAAATTTGAATGAAGCATACATGTCATAACTTGTTAACATTTGACTAAAAAATTTGGAATCACTAACATCAATATTAAAAGATGCTTGGTATACCTGGCATCGGTCTTTTTGCTGAATTCATAGCGGAATGTCCGTATATGAATTACGGTTGATAGAGATGTTGTCGACAGCGGCAAATGGTAGGCTAATTGAAGCATTCAACATATTCATGGGCAATGATACGTCCATGATCATATAAAAGTTCAAGCCGAAGAATCACTTGTTATTTTTGATATCGAGATTACCATCTACACTATCAATATAAACATAGTGATTAGCATTTACTAAGTTCTGCGACAACTCATTGATGTAATAAGTTGTGGCGCTCATTTCTATGCTGATAGATATTTTAAGAAAGTAGTTGCAGCTTTACGGTAATGGGTATAGTAGGTCGATGCTGAATAACCTAATTCAGCTGTCGGAACCTTATGCAAACCGATATTGCGTATTAAAGCAGCATCCTCTGGATCTAAACATTTTAAAATCAATTCAATTGTGCAAACATAGTTACGGTAGTGATTAAGTTTTTCATTATCTACTTCACTGTTAAGTATTTGATTATTAAGATTGTCTAATTTAATTTTGCAAATACGGTATCGTTCGCAGATTTCATCTACACGACTACGAACTGATCGGAAACGTTTATTCTGGTCTCTTTTCATAACATCCCTCCTTTCATAAACTAATACAACAAAAATTGTAAATTTGCAAATAAATTTTTTATTCCTAAATTTTTCTTAAAATTTTCTAAATATTTTCCAACAATTTTCCAACTTGATTTATTTTTTCTCAAGGAAGTTGCAAATCATCGCGTCCAAAATGGCCAAAAGTTGCTGTTTTTTGATAGATTGGTTGTTCTAGTTTTAACACTTTTACAATTGTTGCTAAATCCATATTAAAAGTTTTATTAACAGCATTATAAATTTTATCAATACTAACTACGTTAGTATTGAATGTGTCAATTCGAAATGAAATGGGTTTTGGTTCGCCAATTGCAAATGCTAATTCAACTTCACAACGTTCTGCTAATTTTGCCGCCACAATATTTTTTGCGATTCAACGTGCAAAATATGCACCAGTTCGGTCCACTTTTGTGTAATCTTTTCCACTAAAAGCACCCCCTCCAATGTGCGCAACAGCCCCATAATTGTCGACAATAATTTTTCTTCCAGTAAGCCCTGTATCACCGATTGGACCACCAATAATGAAGTCACCAGCGGCATTAACGCGAGTTTGAAAATTAGTGTTTAAGTGGTATTTTTTGGCTAATGGAATCATGATTTTATTAACTACAAAATTATGAAATGCCTTACGATCAATAGAGGCTTCGTGTTGTATTGACATTAGCATATTATCAATTTTTGGTGTCTTGTTGCTTCAATCAATAGTAACTTGAGATTTCATATCATACTTTGCACCTTTAAATTGATGTTTGTCGATTAAACTAGTAGCAGTTTTTACTAACTCATGTGCCAACATAGTGGATAATGGCATGTAAGTTTTTGTTTTGTTAGTTGCATACCCATAAACAATACCTTGATCACCTGCGCCTAAAATATGTTTATCTTTTTTATCTACTAGCTTATTAATATCTGGTGATTGTGAATGGATATTACTAAAAATTGTAAATTCATTTTCATCATAACCTAATGGTTTTAAAATACTTCAAGCTACCTTTACAACATCAACGTATGCTTTAGTTGTAATTTCACCACCTATGACGATTAAATGGTTACTCGCTAACACTTCACAAGCCACTCGGCTTTGTTTATCTTGTCTTAAGCATTCATCTAAAACCGCATCGGCAATTTGGTCACAGATTTTATCTGGGTGTCCTTTACCTACTGATTCGCTTGTATATAGTTCAAATTTGTTCATATTACTCCTTATAAAAGAAAACTACTCCCATAATTTGCATGAGAGTAGTGATAGATTATCAGTACCATCATGCAAGTTTTAGCACCTTGTATATTTACAGGTTGCTGTGTGATCATCGGGCTTGTCCCTATCACACTCTTTATGGTTGAGAGTATTATATAAGATGTTGAAAAATTATTTATATATTAATGATTTTTCTTTGTTAGTTAATACTCGTAAAGCACCTTCAAACAAAGCTTGCATTTCATCTTCGCCTGGATAGATAGTGTATTTAATGTTCTTATCCAAGTGTTTTAATAAATATTTCATGAATAATTTTGAATAAGCAATGCCACCAGTAATTATTAATTGATCAATTTTTCCATTGGCAGCAAAGTATAAACCACCAATTTCTTTGGCAACTTGATAAGCCATAGCTCTAATATAGAAATCGCATTGTTTATTACCATTGTTGGCTTTTTCCTCAATACTTCTAATATCGGAAGTGCCTAGATAAGCCACCATGCCGCCATGACCAACTAGGCATTTTTTAATTTCAGATTTAGACAGTTTATTGCTAAAACATAAATCTACTAAAGGAAAAACTGGTACACCACCTGCTCTTTCGGGAGAAAAAGGACCGTCGCCCCCTAAAGCATTATTCACATCAATTGCTTTACCAAGATGATGCCATGCGATAGATATGCCACCACCTAAATGAGCAACAATTAAGTTTAATGATTCATATTTTCTTTTGATATTGGCAGCATAGCGTTTGGCTACTGCTTTATGGTTTAATGCGTGAAATGCACAACGTCGTTCAAATAAATTAGTGCCTGATACTCTGGCGATATCGTTCATTTCATCAACAACCACTGGATCAACAATATATGCTGGTATTTTATATTTTTGAAAATATTGAAAAGCAATTATGGCACCGAGATTGGAAGCGTGTTCACCATATTTTGCATGTTTTAAATCGTTAACCATTGCTTGGTTAACAATAAAAGTTCCCGATTGGACAGGTTTGATTAATCCACCACGGGCCACAACATATTGAAAATCTTGAATTTTATAATGCGTTTTCTTTAAGAATTCGTCAATCATTGCTTGACGATAGTTTTGTTGTTCTGCTACGGAGTGGAAGGCATTTATTTCCTTCGGACTATGCCTTAGTGTGGTGCTTTCTTTTAGCTGGTCGTTACGATAAATTGCTAATTTGGTGGAAGTGGAACCGGGATTGATAACTAAAATTAGGCGCATACTAGTATCGCTCCTAGAATAATAGAGTTTAATTTTGTTTGTGAGGAATCAGCCCGACTTGTAACGATAATAGGACATTTTGCACCAACAACAACTGAGGCACTATTAGCATTTGATAAGAACATCGAAGTTTTATAAAACACATTACCAGAAACCAATTCCGGAAAAATCAAGATGTCAGCATGACCGGCGACGTCACTATTAATATTTTTATGTTTAACAGATTCAAGAGAAACTAAATTATCAATTGCAAACGGTCCATCTAAAATAAAGTCATATTTATTCTTATCGGTACGATATTTATTTACTAATATTTCTGCGTCAGTTGTGGAAACAATTTTAGGATTTATTTTTTCTACGGCCGAAACTAATCCAATTTTTGGCATAGCTATACCGATTTTTTTAGCAACTTTTCATGCGTTCTCAATTAATAATCATTTTTCATCAACAGACGGATTAATATTCATTCCACCATCTGTCATAATTAATGTTTTATTTAATAACGGATAGGATAATATCGATACATGAGATAGCAACTTTGCATCTTTTATTCCATTGACAGAATCAACAACCGCTTTAAGAAGAAACTTGGTGTCAATTAATCCTTTCATAATGATAGGGTTTGGTAGTTTTTTTGAAAGAGCAATAGTTTTTTTGCCAATTTCAATTAGATCTATTTCGTGAATTATGTTGGCTGTTATATTGTGCTTGATGATTAATTTTTCAATTTCTGTTTCGTTCCCGATTAAAGTTAGTTGTAACGATAGATATTGTAGAGCATGCTTGATTGCGATAATTACTTCTTCATCGTGGGCAGCAGCAACAATTAAGGAAAAACTATTATTTTTTGCTTTGCCGGCTAACCTCTCTAGCATTTCAAAATTAGTTTTCACTTCTATCCTCTAAAATCGCAACTGAAATTTTTATTTATTTCACCAACATCATCAATTCTATTTTGTGCATATAACATTGCCGCTTTTTGTGTACCAATATTTTTACTCTTAGCTAATTTATAAATTTCCAACAAACGATTATAAATTTTTTCTGTATCACGCGTAGCGGCATCTTTGTTGTATCCAATTATTTCATGATAAACATTAATGACACCGCCGGCATTGATAATAAAATCTGGGGCGTATAAAATGTTTTTATTTTTTAACATGATGTCGTGTTTTACATCATCTAATAATATATTGTTGGCGCTACCAGCAACAATTTTAGCTTTCAACATTGGGATTGTGTTATTGTTTAATAATCCCCCTAAAGCGCATGGGCAAAAAGCATCAACATTTAATGAATAAATTTTTTCAGGAGGTACAAACTCTACTTCAGGGTGTTCTTTATGCATACGATCGATATTGTGCTGGTTCATTTCGGTGAAATAAATTTTCTTCGCTTTGTTGGCAACTAAATGTTTAATTAGATAATAACCAGTTTGTCCAGCACCTTGTACGGCAAATGTATATTGAGAAACGTTGTCATTACCAAATTTTGCTTTCAAAGTAGCTTTAACACCTAAATAGATGCCATAACCTGTCATGATGGATGGGTTGCCTGATTTACCTTCTAAACCGCAAATGTATTTAGTTTCCATGGCCATATAAGAGCAATCGGTTGTGTTGATATTGATGTCTTCACCAGTCCAAACTCGACCACGCAAAGAGTTAATGTGGCGACCATAAGCACGCATTAAAACCTCGTTTTTCTTGCTAGGATCACCGATTATGACATTTTTACAACCACCTAAATTTAAACCAGCACCAGCATTTTTGTAGGTCATGCCTCTTGCTAAACGCATTACATCAAATAATGCATCATCAGCTGATTCATAATTTCAAAATCTTGTACCACCGGTAGATGTTCCGAGTGTTGTATTGTGAATACAGGTTATGCCCTTTAGTTTAGTGTGCTTGTCTCTAAAGAAAATAATTTGTTCGTATCCTTGTTCTGCCATTTTTTCAAAAATAACATCTGTTGTAAATTTTATTCTTTTAGTGTTTTTCATATCTCTTCTCCTATTTTATGGAACGAATAAAGTTCCGTCCTTCATTAATTGCTTGCATATTTACAGGCACAAATTTTGCTTTACGTTCACCAAGAATATGTTTAACAATATCCTCAATAATATGGTCATCAAAAATTTTTGTGAGTTCTAAATAAGCACCAACCATAACCATATTAGCAGCTTGTGGTAAGCCTACTTTAGTAGCAATTGTATTAATTGGCACTCCAAATGATTTCACATTTACATTAGTTTTATTCATTAAATCAGAGTTGTATAAAATGATACCATCTGGTTTAACGGCCTTTTCAAATTTGTCTAGAGATGGTGCATTGAAAACAACCAAGTGATCAATTTTAGAAAATACTGGTGAATCAATATTAGCGTCAGACACAATCACGCTACAGTTGGCAGTACCACCACGGGTTTCTGGACCATATGATGGAAACCATAATGCATTCATTTTGGCTTCAACAGCACCGTAGGCGACAATTTTACCAAACATCATTACACCCTGGCCACCAAAACCGGCAGCTTTTAAATTAATAGTTTTCATTATTTGTTTGCTCCTGAATCTTTAAATGTACCAAGAGGATAAATCTTAGTCATCTCTTCGTCTAGTCATTTAATTGAATCTAATGGTTTCTTAGCCCAATTGATTGGACATGTAGATAGAATTTCCACAAAAGAAAATCCTTTTTTTTCTTTTTGATATTTAAATGCTTTTTGAATGGCTAACTTTGCTTGAATAACATTTTTTGGGCTAGTCAATGTTACACGCGTTACATAAACTGCTCCGGTGATTTCCTTCATAATTTCCGACATACGAATTGGATAACCATGCATTGCAACGTTACGACCCATCGGAGATGTCGTGGTCTTTTGACCTAACAATGTGCATGGTGACATTTGACCACCAGTCATGCCGAAGTTAGCGTTGTTGACAAAGATTACAGTAATATTTTCACCACGGTTGGCTGCATGAATTGTTTCTGCAATACCGATTGATGTCAAATCACCATCTCCTTGATATGTGAATACCATATTGTCTGGTCGAACTCGCTTAACACCAGTGGCAACAGCACATGCCCTACCGTGAGAAGCACTCTGCATATCACAATTGAAAAATTTATATGCCATGACTGCACAACCAACTGGAGCAATACCAATTGTGTTATCCACCTCATTCATTTCTTCTAATGTTTCGGCAATTAATTTATGGGCTACGCCATGTAGACATCCTGGACAATATGATAGTTTAGAGTCGGTTAATCCAACTTTTTTATTCATTTCCATAATTATTTCCCTCCAATCATTTTTTCAATAGCTTTTATTACATCTTCGACTTCTGGAATAACGCCACCGGTTTCTCCGTAGAACTCTACTGGTATATTATTATTGCGAGTAGCGATTAGGACATCGTTGATCATTTGCCCCATACTCATTTCAGTAACTAATATTTTTTTACATTTTGGTAAATGTTCAAAAGCTTTGTTTGGGAATGGCCATAACGTAATCGGACGAATCATACCGATTTTATGTCCATTAGCATTACAATGCTGAATTGCGCTTTTGGCAATTCTTGCCATTGTGCCATATGCGACAACAACATATTCTGCATCTTTGATATTGTCAGAACATTCCACAAGAGTCTCCTCTTGAATAATTTTGCGATATTTTTCTTGCAAATGTTTGTTGTGGTTGTTTAAATCATTTGGATCAAGATAAAGTGAGTTAATAACATTTTTAGTGTCGTGGTACTTTGTGCCAATTGTACAATATGTTGATTTGTCAGGTAATTGACGTTTTTTATTAACATGATCAAAATCAACCGCTTCCATCATTTGACCAATTAAACCATCAATCAAAATCAAAACTGGCAATCTTCATTGATCAGCTACATCAAAAGCTTCTTTAGTAATATTAATTGCTTCTTGAATGTTACTTGGTGCATAAACAATTGTATGGTAATCACCATTACCACCACCACGAGTTGCCTGATTGTAATCTGATTGTGATGGTTGAATGCCACCAAGACCAGGACCACCACGCATTACTGAAATGATCACACACGGTAATTCCGCACCACAGAGGTATGAAATACCTTCTTGCATTAAAGCGATGCCAGGAGATGAAGATGAAGTCATTGCACGAGCTCCGGCCCCAGCCGCACCATAAATCATATTGATTGATGCTATTTCTGATTCTCCTTGAACAAAGATCTTACCTTTTTCTTTCATCATGGATGATAGATATTCAGGGATTTCATTTTGTGGAGTAATGGGATATCCAAAGAATACATCAGCACCACCGAGAATTGCAGCATAGGCAATTGCTTCGTTACCTTTTAATAATTGTTTAGCCATTATTTAATCTCCTTAGTTTTAATTGCACTATCCGGGCACATCATGGTGCATAGACCACAACCGGTACACTTATTAATGTCAGTGATGTCTATTACATTGTAACCATCATGATTAATTTTTTTATTATTGATGTACAGGAGTTTAAATGGGCAATAGTTGGTACACACTGCACATCCCTTACATCTCTCAATATCAATATTTACTTTCTTTGTCATATTTCCTTTCGCATACTATGTATGTTTAGCTAGATACTTATTTAATATTATCGCTTCTCCATCAAATTTTTGATGAGTTTTTAAATCTTTTATATATGAAGTGTAAAGCAGTGGGACTTTAGTAATTTTCACGACTTCTTGAATAATGGATTGCCCACTAATTAAGTCTGCTTCAGTAGTTTGCGACAACAAGTTGGAATTATTAATTAAACCTGTAATTTTTAACCCACTAGACTCTTCAATGTTTTGCATCTCCGTTACAATCTTTTGAACATTGTTAGTTTCTGGTCTGAACACATTAATGATGAATAAAAGAGCGTAAGGTTGTTTTTCATATTCTTCAAATTGTTTGATCAGTTTTGCACCAGCTGTAGATCCACCTAAATCGTATATTACTTTTCTATTGTTTTTATAAAGCTCAAAAATTTCTTCAGACAAAAGTGGCATATCTAAATAACGTGCTTCGGGTTCAATAGAGGAAACTACTTTAATTTGATGTTGCGTTAAAATATCAATCGTTTGACGCGAACGAAAATAAGGATTAATGACATCTAAGTCGCATAAATAATCGAAGTTTTTTTGTATAGCAAAATTTACACAAAATTCACTTTTACCTGAACCAAAATAACCAACAATGAAATAAATGTTAATTATTTGTTCTTTTCGCATCGTCTAACGTATGTTTTTCGTACTTCGCCGATGGTTTGGATACGTTGTTCAGCATAAACGATTGCTGCAAGTTGCGTGTTGATTTTTTTAGTTTTAGCGATTTGAAAGATTTCTAAAATACGATCATAGATTTTGTCAACATCACGCATTGCTCGATCGTGATTGTAACCAATTAATTCATGTCAAACATTAATTACACCACCGCCATTTATTACGAAATCAGGCGCATATATTTTGCCAGCCTTTTTTAACATATCCCCATGCTTAACTTCGTCTTTTAAAACATTGTTTGCGCTACCAGCAACTACTTTAGCTTTAATTTTGGGAATTGTATCATCATTTAAAACTGCTCCTAAAGCACATGGTGCAAACACATCAACATCTAAACCATAGATTTTGTCTGGTTCTACATAAGTAACTTCTGGATGTTCTTTTTTCATTCTAGCAATGTGGTTAGGATTTAATTCAGTGAAATATATTGTTTTGACACCGTGCTTAATTAAATAATTAATTAAGAAATAACCAGTTTGTCCAGCACCTTGGATAGCATAAGAATATTTCGAAACATCATCATCTTTAAAAGCTTCTTTTAATGAAGCTTGGATACCTCTAAACACACCTCATGCTGTTACTGGAGATGGGTTGCCTGATTTACCTTCTAATCCAGAAACATAATCAGTTTCCATATTAATATAGTCCATATCCTTTGCAGTAGTATTAACATCTTCAGCAGTAATGTAACGTCCGTTAAGACTTTGTATAAATCTACCTAGTGCTCTGAAATATCCTTCACTTTTTACCTTAGTTGGATCACCAATTAACACTGTTTTAGCTCCACCCGAATTTAATCCAGCGGCAGCATTTTTATATGTCATACCTCTAGCAAGACGCATTACATCAGTTACAGCATCCTCTTCAGATGTATAGTTTCAAAGACGTGTGCCGCCTAATCCTGGGCCTAATACTGTATTGTGAATACAAGTAATGCCTTTCAATCCTGTTGTTTTATCATGAAAATAAACTAGTTGTTCATATCCATATTTTTCCATTGTTTTAAATGCGCTCATTTTTTTCTCCTCTTAATAGATTATTCTTATCAATATGATAATACTTTTTAACATGTTAAAAACAACTATTTTATCAATGAGTTTTATTATTTATTTTTTTGGCATTTTCGCTGCTTCAAGTTTTAAAACATTTTCTTTGAATTCAGTAATTTGCTCAGGGGTAGTAATATTGTTCATTACGTTGTAAAGCATGAAGTTTAACTCTTTAGGCTTTTTTGCATAATGTTCTTCCACAAATTTTAAAGTATCGTTTAGTTGAATCATCAAACCATCAGCTTGTTGTTTAGTAATTTTACCGCTCGCTAAAGGAATTTTAATCATTGGTGGTAAAATGGCAACAAAGTTAAAATCATCTAGTGCATCAATACCGTTGGTATAGTAGAAGGTACGTAATGTAGAGATACTACCACCAATACCTTTGATTGCTGTCAACACAGAATTAACCTTAGAAGACAACATATTTTTAATAAATAAACCAACGATTACAGTGATTGTACCAATTGGTAAGATAATTGAGAAGATTAAATCTAAGTTTACACCTCATTCGCTTAGGAATACGGCTTTTACAACAGTATACACTGTTTGGAAAATCATAATAAACACCAAATAAACTATGTCAGACTTATGTTGTGCAAAGCTATCGTCTCTTAACGACAGTGCTTTTCTAGTTTTCTTTCTAATACAAATCAATGGAAAAATGGCAATAAGGATTCAATAACCAATAACAATTAATGTGGACAAGAAATTAAAAAAAGCAAATACAATTGCTAAATTAGTAATAAAGTCTACATACATCCTAGTTTTAAACAAACTAAAGTGAGCAGTGCTTGTTGGGAATTTGGTACTTAGACCATATTTCTTAATACGATGGTTTTCATAAATCATTTTACCGTTAGTATAAATTTGCATTGCTAAAGCGACTAAAGCGATCAAAGAAGTAATAAACATATATGAATATGCAAGATCGACTGAGTTTGATCTAGTGGTCCATGCTGTTGTTGGGTCGGTTGCAGGTTGAGCAAATGTGGAACTAACAAATGTCATTAATGAAAAATCAATAAATGAATACTGAGCATTTTGGTACAACGCTATGTAGGCATTTATTAATGTTTTGTTAGGATCTGCTGGGAATTTTGATAATGTTGGTGGCACAAATCCTGTAGAAGTAATTCACCCGTTATTGATACCATCTTTGATATCTTGAATTGTTCAACCAGCAAATAGCCCTGATGTTATGTCAGTGTTATTCACTTGAGCACGTTCATGAATGAAAACGGCCGTAAATGCTATTACTACAACACAAAAGATAATTCAAAAAATTAATTTAATAATTGAAGTAGTGTCAATAAACTTGAACGTTCCAAGAGTTATGTGTTTTTTCTTGTTGATTACTTGTTGTTGTACATCTGCCATAATTAAAAATAATTATAGTATGGAGTTAGATTTGTTTTGCTTGAAAATAATTCGGAATATTTATATCGCCAGCATTAGGCATTTCAGGAAAAGATTTGAGAAATAAATTATTGTCTTGGGAAACATTTATAGTAAGAATATCATTGCCAGGCACCGTAGCTTTAATAACTTCGGTAAAAAATTGTTCTGATGAAGGGTCACCTATATAACTAATATCAAACACAAAGTTTGTAAAAGTGTAAATAATTTGTATGGAATCGTTTACATTGAATATCTTCCCATTTGCAAAATCAATTTGTCGAGTTACATTCAATTGTAAATATCCTGTGTAATTGAACTTAAGGTTATTTGCATCAACGAATTCTACACTACCAATTGTTGTTCGAAATGTTGGCGTAATGCCACCATTTGAGATATGTTCATATATGCTATCGTTTGCATTTAAAGAGATACCAGTAGTAAACTGACATCCTTCGCCTAATATAAAATGTTGGAAAAGTGAATATTCAAGGCACCAATTAATATTGGCGATACCTTCGGTGGTTTCGTTTGATTGTGCCAAACTTGTTCATAAAGAAAAATAAGCGCTTTTTTCTATTGAGATAGTAACAGGATATTCTTTGTTATTTTTATACAAATCCATCATTACTTGTGTTTCGTTTCTTGGGCTCGCACAACTAGATAAAAAAGGAATTGCGATGACAAAACCGGTACTGATTCCAATGAAAGGCAATAAATATTTTTTCATTTATATTAATTCTATTAATATATTGTCAATTAGATTAAGATTATTTGCGATTAAATGATGATTAACAACAGAGACATCTTTTAGTTTATCTTTGAAATATTGGTATGCGTCATTATACATGTGGTTAGATAGATTCAATCCTTGTTTTAAGCGCAAACCCATAAGCATAATTTGAAAATAGTAATCATTTAATAAATATTTAGTAGATTGCTTCTTGTAATTATTTATCGTGCCTATATACGAATAATAATTTCTATTTTCAAATCCAAATGCACTTAAGCCAATAGCCGATCAGTCTTGTGTTAATCAATATGCTTTATTGTGTTGTGATTCATATTGAGGATGCTTCGCTCAACTGCTTACTTCATAACGATCATAATTAATATTGTGCATGTGTTTTATTATTAAGGCAAGTTGTTGTTCGATGTGTTCATCAGTTAAGTGGTAGTTTTGTTTGTTTAATATAGAACCTTCCTTCACCTCTAGTGCGTATCACGATACATGTGTGATGGGTTGTGATTTAATAAAATTAATTGCATTCAATATATCTTTTGTGGTAAGTTCATTAAATCCATATATCAAATCAATACTAATGTTGTCAATTCCCACTTTTTTTAAATTTGAAATGGCGTTCTGAACATCTTTTAAAGTATGCTGGCGATTAAATTTATACAAAATGGTGTTATTGACCGTTTGAACGCCAATTGACGCTCTATTCACACCGTTTGCTTTCATAATCATTGCTTGTTCATATGTTAAGAGTTCAGGATTGCACTCAATTGTAAACTCGTATGTTTTATCAAGATATTTAGACAGCACACGCAAGAGCATATTTAATAATTTATCGTTTAAATAATTAGGTGTACCACCACCAATGTATATAGTAGTAAATTGTTTGGGTTTGTATTGTTGTTGGATTTGTTTGATTAAGTTCATTACATACGATTTCACACATTTTTGATCTTTAACAAATCGCACAAAATCACAATATGTACATATTGATTTACAGAAAGGGATATGCACATATAAGTGTTTAGTTACTTTTTTCATTCGCGGACTTGCTTAATTACTTGTTCTATATTATCTTGTGTGTATTCAACTACATTGTTATAGTGATGACGAATTCAAGTTAGTTGTCTTTTAGCATAGTGTCTAGTTTGCTGTTTTATTTTTTCTATGTCAATTCCCAATGTTGGATTTAATAAACCATTAGCAATCGAAATATAACCAATTGCTTTAGCAGCATTTAAGTTTAGAAAATCAGAATGATTCTTAATTAAGTGGTTGACTTCTTCGAATCATCCATGGCGAATCATTAAATCAACACGTTTATTAATATCGTCATATAGGAGTTCACGTGGTTTCGTGCATAGTACATATAGAGGTTCATATAAAGATGCGTTAGTTTTATTTAAGGTTTTGCCTGATTCAGTTATTTGCAATGCTCGAACCAAACGATTATGGTTGGATCCGCCAATCTTATCGGCTAATGATTTATCTAGTTTAGATAATTTATTAAATAATTCTTGATTAGATAAATCCGTGTACTTATTATCGCGCTCACTAGCATTAGACAAATCGTAATTATTAATTAATGCATCTACATATAAGTGGGAACCACCAACAATGATCGGTAATTTCCCACGCATATAAATATCTTGAATGATGGTATTAGCTTCATCTTGAAAACGTTTGATATCCCATTTTTGATTAATGGAAATAGTACCGATCAAATGAAACTTAGCTGATGTCATTTCTTTTGTAGAAGGTTTGTTGACTCCAACATTTAATTCCTTATAAACTTGAAAAGCATCAGCATTGATAATTTCGCCATCAAACTCTTTAGCCAAATTAATAGCCACTTGTGTTTTGTTGGTAGCTGTTGGGCCGACCACAACCAATATTTGATTAATGACTTTTGATTTTCTTATCATATGGACGTAATTTATTTAATATGTGTCTAATAGCAACGGCAGCTTCACCATGAGCACAAATGATGCTACTTGGTTTGCCATCATAGATGCAAATATTACCGATGGCATAAACATTATCAATATTAGTTAGTTGGCTAACATTTACAGGAATACGTTTTTGTTCAGTCAGTTTTAAATTATTAAAAACACTTAGTCCGGACATATCAATGCTTTGTCCATATTGAACAATCAGGTAATCAAATGGGATTATTGTACGTTTGTGTGTCTTAGTGTTTTCAATAACTAATTGTTTTTTATTAATAGCTTGTGGTAACGAATCTAAATAAATTTTCACGCCATTCTTTTTTAAAGAATTCACATTGCTACCATTAGCTCTAAACTCATCACGGCGATGAATAATGGCAGTAGATTTAGCAACACGACTTAACTCATTTGATCAATCAACTGCAGAATCACCACCACCTAAAATTACAACATGTTTGTTTTTATAAGATGTTAATTCGTTAACATTGTATTGAACGTTTGGTTGATTGGAACCTTTAATGTCTAAACGATTGGGAGTAAACATTCCGGGTCCAGTGGCGATGATGATTGCTTTAGCGCTAACTGTTTGTTTATTAGAAAGCATTAGTTTAAATTCATCTTTTGTTTTTAAACACTTGAGCACTTTTGTTTTTAACAAAACCGGAGCTTTGGTGTTTTTAAATTGTTCAATTAGTTTGTCTATAAGTTGATATGCTTTAATTTTAGTGAACCCAGGATAGTCTTCAATATCTTTTTGACTATAAACCATTAATGGTTGACCGCCTAGATAGTCATTTGCTTCAATTAATAAAGGTTTGAGTCCTTTAATGTGAGCAACACTAGTTGCAAAAATACCGGCAGGTCCACCACCAATGATGACAAGATCAAACATAAACTGTTTCATATGTATGATTATAAATAAAACTATCTAGATAATAATTGTTTCAAGATTAGTCAAAGATTGGTTTATGTGGTTCTTTGATTGATAGGGAGTCATAATTGTTTTGTTTTGCATACTCATATCCCAAGATAGCTACACAATTAGATAAATTCAGGCTTCGAACATTCTTGCTCGCAGGTATACGTATCGTACGCGTTTTATTTTCTTCAAGAATCTTCTTAGATAAACCAGAAGATTCTTTTCCGAAAATAAAGTAAACGGGTGTACGCGTACATAGTGATAATTTTTCTGGAGTCTTAACACCATGGCGAGTAATGTAGTAAAGGTGTGAACCATTTTTAATTTGCTTTATAAAATCTTCATATGAATCATGTTCAACCAATTTTAAATGTTGTCAATAATCCAAACCGCTTCGTTTAACTTTTTTATCATTTAAAAAGAAACCATAGGGTCGGATTAAATGCAAAGTTGCATTTAAACCAACACACATTCTGGAAATATTTCCAGTGTTTTCAGGAATTTCTGGCTCCATTAATACAATATTCAACATATGTATACATATGTTATATAAAAAAATATTTACTAATCGCATTCTTAATTACATTGATATGTTGATAATGCAAACCCACATATATAATTAATAGACTTATGGAAGTTGTAGAAATTAAAGAAATATTAGCTAACGGGACTAAATTAGAAAAAGTTACCATTAGAGGTTGAGTTAAGTCAAATCGTGATAGCGGTAAGATTGCTTTTTTGGAAATTAATGATGGGTCAACTATTGCTAACATCCAAGTAGTTTACAAAAAGCAATCTACTAAAGGATTTGACGAAGTCAAGGTAGCTCGCACTGGTAGTTCAATAATGGCAATCGGTCAAGTAAAGTTTAATGAAAAATCAGAGCAGAAATATGAAATCGTTGCAGATGAAGTTAAACTATTAAAACAAGCTAGTGAAGATTACCCATTACAAAAGAAGCAACATTCATTAGAGTTTTTACGTGACAATGCACATTTAAGAGGTAGAACAACAACTTTTGCCGCCATTATGAATGTACGTAGTAAATTAGCATTCGCCATTCATAAATTTTTTCAAGACAACGGGTTCTTATGAGTTGCTACACCAATAATTACATCTAATGATGCCGAAGGTGCTGGAGAAAATTTTGATCTTGTGCATAATACTGAAAAACCATTTTTTGATAAAGCTGGTAAGTTAACAGTGTCTGGGCAGTTAAATGCTGAAGCATACGCGCAAGCTTTTCGACAAGTTTACACATTTGGTCCAACTTTTAGAGCGGAACGCAGCCATACTAATCGACATATGTCGGAATTTTGAATGATTGAACCAGAAATAGCTTTTATTGATCTAAAGCAATTAATGCTAGTGATAGAAGCATTTGTAAAAACGATTGTTAAATATGTTTTAAAAGAATGCGACAATGAAATTGGATTTTTCAAAAAAAGTAAACCAGAATTAGGAAACAGATTAAATACATTAATCAAAAACAAATTTGAAAAATTGGAATATCGAAAAGCTATTGAACTGTTAAAGAAAGCCGTAGATAAAGGTCACAAGTTTGAGGATAACAATATTCGTTTCGGTATGGATTTAGCTAGTGAACACGAGAGATATATTTGCGAAGTCGAATTTAATGCTCCGGTATTTCTATACAACTATCCAAAACAAATTAAGGCTTTTTATATGAAAGCTAATGCTGATGGTGAAACGGTAGCTGCATGTGATTTATTAGTTCCAGGTGTTGGTGAAATCGTTGGTGGCAGCCAAAGAGAAGATGACTATGACAAACTAATGGAACGCTGTAAAGAACTTAAAATTGATATATCAAGTATCCAATGATATTTAGATTTGAGAAAATATGGATATTTTTCTTCCGCTGGTTTTGGGTTGGGTTTTGAAAGATTGATTATGTATATTTTGGATCTTGAAAATATTAAAGATGCAATTCCTTTTCCAAGAGTCGAAGGTGTGTTAAAGTTTTAATCATGAGATTACAACCAAAATATATTCCTAATATATTAACTATTTTTAGAATAGTACTTGTACCAGTCATTGTAATTTTTATGTTGGTACCATTCGGTAATATTGTATATTCAATTTTGAATGCAGACATTGCGAACGAATCAATATTGTTACAATCCAGTTTTCGTGTTAATTTTTTAGTAGCTGGGATTCTTTTTGTAATCGCTTGCATTACTGATTGACTAGATGGATATTTGGCGAGAAAAAATAACTGAGTTAGTAATTTTGGGAAGTTGTGAGATCCTATTGCCGACAAGGTATTGATTAATTCGATTTTAATTTGTTTGCTTTTTCAACCGTATTATCCCGGTGGGGAAATAAGCCAATATGAACAATATGGACAAATGATTCCAATTTGAATACCCATCATTATGATCGCAAGAGATGTAATTGTTGATGCAACGAGGATGTATGCTTCTAATAAACAGATTGTTGTACCGGCAAATATTTGAGGAAAATTAAAAACCGTAGCTCAAATGTTAGCGATTCTTATTATTTTCTTTATATTTAATATGGTGGATATAGGGACAGCTAAAATAGTATATTCCAGTCACCAATTTGAAAAAAGTTATTACGGTATTCAAAATTTAATGATGTTTGTTGCTTTATTCTTTTCGATATTATCTGGTGTTATTTATTTAGTTAAATTTTACAAAATGTCTAAAAAATCAAAGAAATAATATGAATACTTTTGTTCAAGAAATTATTGATATTCTAAAAGAAAAAAATATAACCATAGCAACTTGTGAATCGGCAACTGGTGGCATGATTGGCTCTCATTTAGTTGGTGTTTCTGGAGTGTCGAAAATATATTTAGGTGGATTAATAACTTATAGTAATGCTTCCAAAGTGAAATTAGCAAATGTAAACCAAGTAACACTAGATAAATTTGGTGCTATTTCTAAAGAAACTGCTTTAGAAATGGCTACTGGTGCGATGAATAAATTTAAATCAGATATAGCTGTTTCAATTACTGGTAATGCAGGCCCATTGCCTAGTGAAGATAAGCCAACTGGTGTAGCTTACATATGCATATGTGTAATTGACAAATATTACAGTTATGAAATTCATTCTAAGGAAACTGAACGCAACCAAATTAGAATTGATTTTACTTTCAAGGTCTTATCTTTATTGTTGGCTTTATTAAAACAAATTGCATAGTTATTTGTTATCATTTATTTATAGATAAGTTTAAGGTCGAGCACTATGTATAAATTGAAACACGGATATTTAATTGGGAGCGATTTTAAGGATATCGTTAACGAAGTTAAAAAAGATGTTGACATTCAATGGTGTCAATCCATGAATGTCAATAAGATTTCTGACAATGGTTATTGAGAAAGTAATGCTCGCTTATTAAAAAGTGACTATATCATCGTAGATTTATCCAATGTTAATGGAGCTAATTCATATGAATTAGGAATTGTTTGAACCATCAACTATGTGCGTAAATTGCTTGGCAGGAGCGGTCATAAAGATGCAATTAAACAATTGGATAAATTTGGTATTTGTGAAAAATCAATCATCGGCATTTCTAAAAACAAAGATAAAAGTTATTTGCTTATAGCCTTAAAAGATCAAGGCAAGATTTTTAAATCACAAAAAGAAGTGATAACTTATATCAAGAACAAAGAAAAATAAACGGCTTATTCTTTATAATAGTATCCACTTTATGAAACAACTACGTAAGGCGGTATTTCCTGGATCTTTCAATCCCATTCATTCTGGTCATATTAATATCATTAGACGAGCAGCAAATCTTTTTGATTATCTTTATGTTGTTGTTTCAAAAAATATTGATAAAAAATATGAGTACAAGCTTGAACAAAGATTGATTAATGTTCAAAAAATTGTTGACAAATTAAAACTAAAAAATGTGAAAGTTGTAAGTAACACTGGACTGACGATTGATCTTGT
>JAITPK010000070.1 GCA_031289475.1 Mycoplasmataceae bacterium
TACAATTGGCTCATTAGGCGCAATTGGTGTAGGGGGAGCTTTAACTCTTGGTAGCTGCGGAAACCCTAACAATTTCACAATAACATACAATGAAAAGAATTCGAATTTCGCAAATAGTAAAACTTATACATATGATGATAATAGCAAAATATTCACTGGTTCTGCCGGTGCAGGCACTGGAACTGCATCTTTATGTTTTGATATGAATAAATCAGCGACAATAACGAATACTGAAAACGATGATACTGATATCGTGGAGGGAACTAGCGGAATAATTTTGAAAGACAAAACAAACGAGTCATCGTTAGAATTTCACGATAATTTGGAGTTTACAATATGAGGTATGGAGCATCAATTTTTGGGCATGACGTTTGTTCCGATTTCGCTAGGTGCTATCCCAACCGAAAAATCGTCAGTGTCTTATAATAGTTTTAACATAAACATAGCAAATAGTGTAACAGGTAACAACCCATTTTATTTGTATTTCTTTACTCTAAAATTTACTACATCCTCCGATGGGGACGGTAACGTTACTGTGGATATAAAAATCAATAACATTAGTAACCCACACGAATTTCAACTTAATATAGTTTCATAAATCAACAATAAATAATTCTTTTTTCCCTAATAACTATAGGTTATTATTTCCCCACAAAAGTATGGTGTTGGAAACTTTGTGGCAAATTCCCCCACAACAAAATTATTTATAATATACTAATCATATAAATAAATACCAAGGAGTTTTCTATGTCATGTAAAGTTACTTACTTATCACCATCTGATAAAGCATGCCCAGTGTGCGGTTCACATAATATTCAATCGATTAGCCGCGTTACTGGATATCTCTCATTAGATGAAAGATTTGGCCCAGGGAAAGTTGAAGAGAGAGCAGCTCGAGTTGACCATAACAATAACCACTCTTGCAACTATAAGTAATCATTAGTGAATAAAATCTGTCCAACTTCATGGTTGGCAGATTTTTATTTTTATTATGATTAATTTATGATTATTAAAGTACATTTAGTTCCTAACGCTAAACATGAGGGTGTTGTTGGTGAATACAACGGCATGGTAAAAATTGCTGTAAGAGCACCGGCTGTTGATAACAAAGCTAATGAAGCGCTAATTGAACTGTTAAGTAAACATTATCAAGTATCTAAAAACAAAATTCATATTACCAAAGGTAATATGAGTCGTAACAAGACTATAGAAATCAATTAAGAAAATAATTGGAAAAATTTAAGAAAATTTCAGGAAAATGTTCCTGCAACTCGAAATTATAATTTTTCGTCTAAGGAGAAACATATGCCAAAATTCAATGTTAATTTAACTTTTTCAATAACTTCCTCTTTGAGCAAACAAGTAGAAGCTAAAGATCTAAATGAAGCAACAGTTATAGTGATTCAAAATTCCAAAAAAGAAGATTGAAAGTCTAAAAGAGAATTAAAAGTTCACACTAAATAAAATATTATTTCTTTTTAGAATTGTCGGAAGGATAACCAAGTTCTTCAAATCCTCAGTTTTCAAAATAATCCATCCATTCTTTAACAGTTTTGGGATCTTTGTTATTAATATTACTCATGTTATAAAATCCTACAACCTTTTCGTTCGAGATATTCTAGCATCTTGTGACCTTCAAGGCTAAGCGGAGTGTTAAGAATATCAAAATGTTTCTTTTCAAAGTATTTTATTAATTCATTAGTATCTTTAAATTGTGTCATACATATATTATAACAATTGCTTAAAAACGACAATCTCTACAACACTATTATTCAATGTTATGTAATACTTGATTACCTGTGATGTAAGATAAGCCTACAACATCATCTTTGCTAGCACCACGACTTAAATCATTAACCGGTAGTGCTAATCCAATTAAAACTGGTCCAATGGCTTCATAACCACCCATACGTTGCGCAATTTTATAGCCAATGTTACCAGCATCGATGTTAGGAAATATAAAGGTATTTGCAGTATGCTTTCAAGTAATACCTTTAGCTTTTTTAATCATTACTTTATCCACAAAAGCAGCATCAAATTGCATTTCACCAAAAACATGAATGTTATTTTTAATCAACTCACTATCATTTTTTACTAATTCATATGCTTCACGAACTTTATCAACAGATTCACCAGCACCACTACCTACTGTAGAATAACTTAACATCGCCGTTCTTACTTCATCAAGACCAGCGGTATGCTTAGCGAACATAGAAATCATTTTAGTGATGTTTGCTAATTCTTCACTATTTGGATAAAGATTGATAGCACAATCACCACAAACATATTTTTCATCACCTTTTTCAAGAATCATAGCACTAGTGACTAATTTGGCACCAGGTGCAGTTTTAATAATTTGTAAGGCCGGTTTTAAAGTGTCTTTAGTGGTGTAATCGATACCACATATTTCACCATTAGCTTCCCCGGACTTAACTATTAATGAAGCTAAAAAATTTGGTTCCTTCACTAAAACCTTTGCTTGATCCTCAGTTAATCCTTTGGCTTTTCTTAATTCATATAATAAATTAGAATATTTCGATAAGTCCGACGATTCAATAATAATATGCGGCAAATTAAACCCTTCTGGTATCTCTGATTGCTTACGAAAAATTAATAAAGGTTTAACAGTATTGTTACTGTAGACCTCGCGGGCTGCTGCCTGAATGTCTATGTTTCAGCCTTCCGCATATACAATAACCGGCTTTTTAGATGACTTGATTAATTTTTGTTTTAATGATTCAATGATGCTCATATTTTCTCCAAATTTGTGATTAATTATATGAAGAGAATAACCAATTTGAATAGGTATCAATATTTAAGAAAAAATATCTACCTTAAAACGCTTGACAAAATAATATTTTATATATACAATTACTAACACTATTAGATATTAATATCGTTAGTAACGCCATGGAGAATTATGATAAACCTATTAAAAGATAAAAGAATTAGACAATTAATCATCCCTTTTTTTAAAATCAAGAAGGCGATGAGAAATGTTCGTTCCACACAACTGGGTGGGGAAAACCAAATCTTGCATTTCTTAGCGCATTCACATCGTGGTAAAATGCAACACCATCATATCCTTGTTAGGGGGGACAAAATTTTACCATCAGATATTGCCAATCATACACACATGTCCTCTGCTCGTGTTGCTTCTGCATTGAATGTTTTAGAAAAAAAAGGATTCATACAACGCATCAATTCGAAATCTGATCGCCGAAAAGTTTATGTCTCCATCACACGATCTGGCGTCAGCGAAATGAAAGCACGACTTGCTGAATTAGTCGAGGCTTTTACACATGTATTTGATAAACTTACAAAAAAAGAATCTGATGAATTTATTAGAATTATGAATAAAATCGCTAATATTATTTCAAAGGATATTAAAGAAATCTAATAATGTTTAAATTAGCACGATTTATAAAAGGTAAAGCACTATTATTCACCATCATTGGTGTTATTTGTGTCATGGCCGCTGCATATTTCGATGCTAGCCAACCCACTTTTTTAAATGATGCTATAAGTTCCATATCTAATCTCACCCAACATTGATGAGGTGATGGAACACCCGGGTGAGGACATTGAACAAGTGCTGATGGCACAATCTTATATGCTTTTTGACCAGCCATTATTATGATGGCAATCTATGCATCATGTAGTTTAACAACAGGACTTGCTGGCTCATTTCTAGGGTCTGCTGCGGCACTATATGCAGCAATGAACACTCGAAATGGGATGTACGGTAAAATCCAAACATATTCTTTTTATGAAGTGGATAAATTATCAACTGCATCACTAATTACCCGTTTATCTAACGATGTGCAAAAGCACCAAATTAATTTACAAATGATTTTAACGATGTTATTTAGAGCCCCAGTTACCATAGTTATTAGTTTAATTAACGCTTTTACACCCCCAATGGGTAATGTTACTTATGGTTGTATCACTATTGGTATCGTGGTTGTAATGTTGCTTGTGGTCGGTATTATTGGTTCTAGAGTTTTACCCATCTTCACTAAAGCTCAAAAGAAATTGGATGGCACCAATACCGTTATGCGCGAAAATATCTTGGGAGCTAGAGTAGTCAAAGCATTCAACATTCAAAATAACCAACACGAACGATATGAAGCCGAAAATAAAGAATTAAAGCGTTTGAATATTAGAGGACAGGCTTTGATGTTGCCAATTATGTCCATCATTACATTCATATTAAATGCTGGTATTATCATCATTTTAATTGTGGCGGGCGTACAATTTGTTAATCCAAGCGGTTCTCACCCCGCCATCAATGCCGGTATCTTTGCTTTCACACAGCTGATCATCATTGTATTATTCTCTTCAATGATTGCTGTGATGGTCATAGTTAACTCGACTAGAACATATGCATCAGTGAAACGTATTAATGAAGTATTGGATACTAATTCATCAATTGTAGATTCGCAAACACCAATTTCTATTCCAAATAACTATTCATTGAAATTTGATCACGTAAACTTCAAATACTCCACCACATCAGAAGCAAATGTGTTAGATGATATTAATTTTGAAGTAACAAGTGGTACCACATTAGGTATTATCGGTGGTACTGGCTCAGGTAAATCGACAATCGCAAGTTTAATACCAAGATTTTATGATGTGAGCAGTGGCTCAATATTGATTGGTGGAGTAAATATTAAAGAGGCTAGTACAAGTCAATTAAACGATGTAGTTAGTGTTGTTCTGCAAGAATCTGTATTGTTTTCTGGCACGATTGAAAGTAATCTCAAATTTGGCAAACAGGACGCTTCCAAAGAAGAAATGATTGAGGCTTGCACTAATGCCTGTGCTTGAGACTTCATTGAAGCTATGCCGAAACAACTTGAGAGCGAAGTCGAACAAAGAGGTCGCAATTTTTCAGGCGGCCAAAAACAACGTATCTCTTTAGCGCGAACATTAATTAAAAAACCTAAGATATTAGTCCTTGACGATACGACTAGCGCGTTGGATTTGATTACAGAATCCCGCGTTCAAGAAAATCTACAGAAAAATTTTAAAGACACCACTACTTTAATAATTAGCCAACGTATATCGTCAGTTAAAAATGCTAATAAAATTCTTGTTCTAGAAAATGGTAGAATAATCGGTCAAGGCACACATCAAGAGCTTGTAAAAACTAATGATGTTTATCGTCAAATTGTCGATTCGCAATTAGGCAAAGAAGGGATGGAATAATATGCCACCAATGGGACCAAGAGGCGTCGGAAAACTCGGCGGAAAACCAAAAAATTTCAAGAAGACACTTCGAGAATTAGCTTTTTATTACCGAAATTATAAAAAGTTATTCATTGTTGCAATTATCTTGGCATTTATTGGAGCCGTTGCTGCCGTAGCCGGTATTATTGTTAACGGTTACATCTACGCCCACTACATTATTCCTTCTGTCGTTATTACTGGTAGTCACGACCCTTTATATCCACTGCCAAAAATACCATATGAAGAATTTGTATTGGTTTCTTTTATATGATGATGCGCTGGACTAATAACGATTTATTTGATTGCAAATGGATTTAACTGATTGGAATCTTATATTTTATTAAAAATGTCTGAAAGTGGTAGCTATTCATTAAGAGATGCAGTCTTTACAAAACTGAATAAGATGCCAATTAGTTATTTTGATCGCATTCCTTCGGGTGATATTATGAGTCGTAGTATTAATGACGTTGATAATATTGGACAGGCCTTGTCACAAAACCTTGGTAATATGATCTACTGGTCATTTATGATTGTTGCGATGTTGGTGGCGATGTTCTTTATTAATCCTGTGCTTGCCATATTTGCAATTGTCTTAATACCAATTTTCATGTTTATTAACATTACTATCATGAAAAAAATCAGACCATTCTTCGGCAAGCAACAAAAAAGTCTTGGCATTATCAATGGCTTTATTGAGGAAAATGTTTCTGGTTTAAAAATCATTTCTCTATTCAAAATGAAAGATAAATCAAATGAGGAATTTAAAAAATTAAACAATGAATTAACTAAAAATTCTATTGTCGCACAATCAACAACTAACATGTTGATGCCAATAAACATTTTCATGAACAATATGTCGTTTGTGGTTTTAGCTGCCATCGGTGTGTTTGGTATGTTTAAAGGTGGAAGCGATGGTAACGGATGGCTTAATGTCAATTGAGGATTAATTCACTTTAACCCGCCAGATTGAATGTCAAATCCCGACTATGCCATACCATCAGTCGTTATTGATATGATTAAAAAAACTACTTTATTAATTACCTTTACCTTATTTGCTCGTAACTTAAATAACCCAATTAACCAACTAGTGGCAGCGTTGGGTTCTATCTTCCTAGCATTAGCTTCAGCTGAACGTGTACTAGAAGTATTAAATGAACCAAACGAAGTAGATGCACCAGATGCTGAAGACTTACAAGAAGTTTATGGATTAGTGGAAGCAGAGAATTTAGATTTTGAATATGTAAAAGATAAACCCATCTTAAAGAATATTAACTTTTTTGTTAAGCCACAACAAATGGTGGCATTAGTCGGACCAACAGGTGCTGGCAAAACAACCATTGTCAACTTAATTACCAAGTTCTACGAAATTACAAGTGGTGATTTAAAAATTGATGGTATACCATTGTCTAAAATTACAAGAGAAAGTCTAAGAAAGAATATCACGATGGTTTTGCAAGACACATATTTGTTTAGTAATTCTATCTTTGAAAATATTCGTTATGGTAGATTAGATGCGACTAAAGAAGAAGTAATTAACGCCGCAAAATTATCTCGTGCTCATAATTT
>JAITPK010000001.1 GCA_031289475.1 Mycoplasmataceae bacterium
TTCATTGTTAAGAATGATAGAAGGCACGCCAAGATCAATCATCTTTTTAAGACGATCGTTACGAATGATTATTTTACGATAGAAGTTATTGATATCACTTGTAGTGAAACGGCCTCCATCCAATTGAATGATTGGTCTAGTATCAGGTGGAGTTACTGGAATAACTCTTAAAATCATTCACTCAGGTTTGTTGTTAGATTCAATGAACCAACGAATTACTTCAAGACGGCGCATTAATTTACGAAATCGTGCACTATTTGGATCAAGCCTTGACATTTCATTTTGAATGTTCACTGATTCTTTTTGTAAGTCAACATTACGAAGTAATTCATAGATGGCTTCAGCACCAATACCAATACGAATGTTGGTGTGTTTACGAATGAAGTTAAACACTTGTTCAATCGAGAATGGCAATGAAGAGTTCTTTAATGTTTTGTAATATTCATCAGCTCGTTTATAGTCAATGGTATCTTTAGCAGATTTGGCTTTAATTTCTTTTAAGACTTTAATCAAACGTTGACGATCAGCTTTTGAAGTTTGTGGGCTGGTTAAGTCAATGATGTCTTTTGCTTTGAAGATAGTACTATTAGCAGCATCAAGAACAATGTGATTGACAAAGTAAATAACTTCTTCAACTTGCTTGTAAGGGATGTCTAACACTAATGAAATTTTAGATGGGCTTGGTAATTCTTTGCTCATTCAGATGTGAGCTACGGGGGCCGCTAATTCAATATGGCCCATTCGTTCACGACGTACGATGGATTCAATAATTTCCACACCACACTTTTCACAAATTTTACCTTTGTATTTAACTTTTTTATATTTACCACAGGCACATTCGTAGTCTTTAACTGGACCAAAAATAGCTTCATCAAATAAACCGCTTCTTTCTGGTTTTAATGTCTTGTAGTTGATGGTTTCACTCTTAGTGATTTCACCATGTGATCAAGAACGAATTTGTTCAGGAGAGGCAATTCCTATTTGTAATGCTTTTATTTTAGATTTTGTCATTGTCATATTCTCCTAATATTGTTCATCCTCATCGACGGAATTATTTTCCTCGGTGGTAATGGTTACAGTTTCACCTGTATCCATTCCGGATTCTTTCATTTCGTCATCAGTAATCACTGATGTGTAATTGTTCATGTCTTCATCAGTACCGTCTTCTTTTTTCACAAGAACGCCTAATGCCAATCCTTGTAATTGTTTTGTTAACAACTTAAATGATTCAGGAATAGAAGGTAGTGGGAATGGTTTGCCCTTCACAATGGCTGAATAGGTTAAGTTTCGACCACGAACATCGTCTGATTTAATTGTTAACAACTCACGAAGGTTGTAAGCAGCACCATAAGCTTCCAATGCTCAAACTTCCATTTCTCCGAAACGTTGTCCACCATTTTGACTCTTACCACCAAGTGGTTGTTGAGTAATTTTAGAATATGGCCCAACACTACGGGCATGAATTTTATCATCAACCATGTGGTCAAGTTTCATCATGTACATAACACCAACAGTAATTTCGCCATCAAAGTAATCACCACTGCGACCATCGATTAAACGATATTTACCGTGCGTTTTATTTGGATCAATGCCGCCTTCTTTTAAAGCGTCAGTAATGTCGTTTAAGTTTGCACCCATAAATACTGGAGTAGTTGCTTTAATTGATAAATCTTCAAAAGTCAACCCAACATTCCTTAAAATTACTTGTAAGTCAACATCACTAATTTTCTTTTTACCTTGTTCAACGGTTTCAATGCCGGCTTCTTTAAAATATTTTTTAGCAGTCTTCATTAAAACTTCGGCCTTTGGTTTTACTAATCCAAATTGCGCTACAACCTCGTTGATAGAAGTTTTGTCAAGCGCGAATTCAATTAATTTTTTCTTTGCAATTTCGCGCAAGGCTAATCCTAAATGGATTTCCATAATCTGACCAATGTTCATACGACTAGGAACACCTAGTGGGTTCAAACAAATATCAATTGGTGTACCATCTTCTAAGTGTGGCATATCTTCTACTGGCACCACAATGGAAACAATGCCCTTGTTACCATGACGTCCTGCCATTTTGTCACCAATTTGGATCTTACGTTTTTGCACAATATAAACTTTGATTAACTCAATCACATCGTCATCTAATTCATACCCGTCACGTGAGTGGAATCTTTCTACTTTAGCAACGATACCTTCTCCACCGTGTGGTACTTTCATTGAAGCATCACGAATGTTTTTAATTTTTCCACCACTCATAGCTTGTAATAATTTTTCAACACTTGTAGTATCAGTTTGTCCTTTTGGTGTGACTTTACCAACAAGGATGTCGCCTTCTCTAACTTCAGCGCCAACCATGATGACACCATCTTCGTCTAGGAAACGTTTTGATTCTTCAGACACATTGGGAATATCACGAGTGACTTCTTCATCACCAACTTTATCAATACGTAAACATTCTAATGTGTGTTCTTCAATACTAATAGATGTGTACACATCTTGGTGCACTAATCTTTCTGAAACAATAATTGCATCTTCAAAGTTGTAACCATTCCAAGTTGTAAAAGCAACTAAAGGGTTACGTCCTAATGCTAATTCACCATTTTGCATTGCCGGACCATCAGTTAGTGTTTCGCCAACTTTAACTTTTTGGCCAGCTTCTACGATTGGTGTTTGGTTGATGCAAGTACTTTGATTTGATTTACGGAATTTAATTAATTTATAAGTGTGTTTCTTGTCGTCTTTATCAACAATTGTAATTTTATTACCATCAGTATATTCAACTTCACCAGCAACGTCAGAGGTAATTGTCATCCCTGAGTCGTGAGAAATTTTATATTCGGTTCCAGTACCAACGATTGGAGCATATGGTGCTAGTAATGGTACGGCTTGACGTTGCATGTTTGCCCCCATCAAAGCACGAGTGGTATCATCATTTTCTAAGAAAGGAATGGCACCAGCTGCTACTGACACAACTTGTCTTGGGGAAATTTCAATATAGTCAACTTTATCTACTGAAAACATTTCTTGTGTGGAACGATATCGTCCGACTACTCTGCCATCTTCACCAACTAATTTGTTGGGATTGTTAGCATCACGCTTCGAAGTTGATTCACAAATAATGTATTCGTCTTCTCTTAAAGAAGTTAATCATTCAACTTCGTCTTGAATAATACCTTTTTTAACACGTTTGTATGGCGTAAGCAAGAATCCAGTTTTAAGATCAACACGTGTGAACGCCGCCAAAGACATAATCAATCCAATGTTCATGCCTTCTGGAGTTTCAATTGGACAAATACGACCATAGTGAGAATAGTGAACATCACGAATGTCTAAGTTTGGGTCTTCTCGAGAAATACCACCATCACCCATTGCAGAAATACGACGTTTATTAGTTAATTCTGACAACGGATTTTGTTGATCGATAAATTGTGTTAGTTGATAAGAGTTAAAAAAATTTTTAACTACTAGTTGGAAGGCCTTTGTATTTACAACAGATTTAATTGTGGTTTTCATCGCAATTTTTGCTTGTTGCTCTTCATTAGCGGTTGGAATTGAAATAGAAGCTAATTTTTCTTTAATGTGCTTTTCTACACGAGCCATACCGGCTTGTAATTTATTTTTTAATTGTTCGTGGATTAAACGTAAACGTTTATTCCCTAAATGATCAATATCATCGTATTGGCCAATACCATGCACAAGACCAATGGTGTAAGAAATTACTGAAATGAAATCTGCAACAGTTAATGCATTCGAAGTGATGTCGCCATGTGTCCCGATGACTGGGGTTGGAAATTGAAGCGTTTCGTTATCAGTATAAACTAGAACAGATTCCAATACTTGAGAATGGTTCTTTTCAATTTCAACCACATTTTTAAGTATTAACTCTCGAAGTTCGATTTCGTCTTTGCTTAAAGCTTGTTTAATCTTGTCAAGCTCTTCTTTTAAAATTAATGTGCCTTCTTTAATTAAAACTTTGCCACCTTTGGTAACGATATCTTCAGCAAGTACTCTTTGGTAAAGTCTTTCAGAAACACGGAGTTTACGTTGCATTTTATATCGACCAGCAGCGGTTAAATCATATTGACGGTTGTCCATGAAATGTCTCGCTAATACATCTTGGTAACAGATTTGATTTTTACCAGTAGCATTTGCTTCGGCAGCTTTTGTAGAAATGCTTAATTCAGCAATTAAATCTTTAGCTGCTTTTTCGGTAATGATTGTATCAATTAATAAACGAATCTTTTGTTCTTGCTTAGTTAGTTTGTCAAGGATTTTTTCAACTGGCGTAGCAAGTTTTTTAATTTTAGCATCTAGTTCTTCTTTTTCTTTATGACTAGCATGAGCGGCTTGTTCAATCAATTGACTGTGTTCTACGGAAATACTTTCAAACATTGCTTCGTATTCTGCACGTAGTGCGTCTGCAATTTTTCTTTCTTCAACATATTCAAAAACAATTTTCTTGAGTTTGGTGTCGATTGGTGAGCCACGATCTGCAGTTTTACCTTTAGCCACATCATCCGCTGTTTTACGAATTGATAAAATGTATTCGTCATCTAAAATGTTTTGGTGATTGTAAATCTTTTCAGAATAAAGTGTGTTGATGATGTAGTCGTCTTGATGAAACATATTGGTGATTTCATCTTGAGTCATACCGAACGCTTTTAGTAATTGTGTTGCCGGAAAACTAGGAGCGGCATCACCTAATGCATTTCGCATCATAACCTTTATTGAGTTGTTTTTTTCATCAACGATAAAGTGCATTTGTGTACCACGTGATGGTAATACTTCACAAATGTATCCTTCGTTAATTTTCTTTTTAGAATTTAGTTTGATTTGGCTCTTGCTTAAAGCATATGCACCTGGAGATCTAACAATTTGACTAATGACAAATTTTTCAATACCGTTGACAACAAAGGTGCCTTTTTTTGTCATGATTGGAATGTTAGCAAAGAAGATTCCGTCAGCAACGCCTGCTTTGGTCTTGCGAGCTTTCCTAACTTCACCAGTTTCGTTGTTAATCAAAAATAAATCAACATACAGTGCACGTTCATAAGTTTTCCCCTCACGGCGTGCTTTTTCTTCATCGTTCGGCTCTAAGAATTTAATCCCGTTGTACTTTACTTCGTACTTACTTTTGGCGTGACGCACAGGAAAATACATCTCGACAAGAGATCGGATTTCGTTCTCTAAGAATTGATTGTAGCTATTCTTTTGAACTTCCAGTAAGTCTGGTTCTTCAAAATTGGTTTCAATTTTGGAATAGTCTCGACGGATTGCGAGATTAGAATACTTAGTTTCGCGAAAACTTTGTTTGTTATTATTCATGGGATATGGACCTTTTCGTATGCTGCCTATTTTCTTTGAAGTATTAGTTTATATACTATAAACATAATAATATAGGGGTGCTAATTATACGAACTACTACCGAAAAAGTCAATAAAATTTCGTATAATAGTGAATATTCCACGGACACGTGTAACAAAATATTTAATTGCGTTCGTGAAATATGATATACTTATATGTATAGATATAGAAGAGAAGAGAAATATGAAAAGACTAAAATTATTAACAATTGGAATGAGCATTTTTGGTGCAACGGCAATTTGTGGTGGCTCTTTAGTTGCCATGACAAGTTGTGCAGAGCCTAAAGACCTAGTGAAAACCGATATAGGTGATGACGATTTTGTATTAAGTCAAGCTGAAACAAGAGTAGAACAATTGAGTGAAATGATTTTTCACAGTCCTAACTCTGTGATCTTACCTAGTGAAAGTAACGGTGTAAATTTATCTGATGTTAATACAGATGTAACACTTCAAATGTTTGGTGCTTTTGAAACGTTATTAAACAAAGTTATTGATAGAAACGACGCTCCAAACTCTCAAGATATTGCTGACATTCTTCAATCTAGTCTTCAAATTCTTCCAGTAACTTCTCGAGCAATTTTTGGATTGTTTGCTAACAGTTTAATGATTAAATACTTAGTCGGTGAATCTGGCAGCCAAGATATGGTAAATTGATTTGATTGTATTTTAGATAATAGTATTAGATTAAAAACATGAGCTAAAGATTCATTACATCTAAACGAGTTACTTTTTGAAGGTGTTTTAGAAAAATTACTTTTCTTTATGCCTAACCCAAAACAAGCAGTGTGAGGTTTGGTAACCGGTTTCTATGGTAACCCATGATACTTAGGTATCGACCACGATCACTATGATGGTTCTTTAAATCCTGGTCATGCAATTGATGTGCTTAAACTCCCAGAGTTCTATACACCAACATATACCAAATATGACTGAAGTCAAGTACGTCCTGGCGACTTAATGTATTCCGCTAATGGTTTTGCTTTTGGCGACTACAGCACAGGTCACATGGGAATCGTTGCTGGTTGAAAAATGTCTGACGGCATTAAATACCTTCAAGTCGTTGAACCAGACCAATATGGCGAAGCTTACTGTGCTATTGACGATAAACGAGTTGATAGTGATGCTTTATCGATCTTAAGAATCAACAACGCTTCTGATTTGCAAGCAAAACAAGCTGCTGCTTTTGCCGATGGACAAGTTGAAGCTAACAAAGATTATTACATCCCATTAATTCCAACAATGTCTGAAAATTACAACACTAATTCTTGATATTGTTCTGAATTATGTTGAGCTTCTTATAAAAGTTTAGGATTTGACATTCAAAACTATAACTACTTAGATGGTATGATCTCTTGTGAACCAGGTGTTTCTCCACACAACATCTATAATTACGAAAACGTTAAAGTATTACTTCAAAACGAAGCTGGAAAAGTTTAAAAAATAACATAAATCTAAATACGAATTATTACGGTTCTCGTAATGATTCGTTTTTTTATGTATAATTACCGCACTTAAAAAGAAGGTTGGTGAATTAAATCAATGCCTAAGGTAGTTGTTAAAGAAGGTGAATTAAACGAAGCGCTCAAGCGTTTCTCTCGAATCACCGCTGAAACGCGTCGTGTTGCAAGAAAGCACGAATATTACTTGCGACCAGGATTAAGAGCAAAAGAGAAATCTAAAGAAGCTCGAAAATTCCAAAAGAAAACACGCAGTTATTAAAAATAAAAAGTCTGATTTTACAGACTTTTTATTTTGTTAATCAAGGTTGAATGCGCGTACTTTTGCTTTAAGTTCTTGAAACTCTTTTTTTCTTTTTTTCTAAAGCTTAAATTAAATGTCCGGCTTAGATAGCTCAATGAGCTGGTCCGGGAACCATGTCAGCCTACTGGTCGACATATATTTATAATATATTTCGCAAAAAAATTTAAAATTAACACCAATAGTGTAAAAATTACAGACTTTTTTTATTGGTGGTAAAAACAACATCTTTCACATCGCCTTTGAATTCGGTTAAAAACACCTCTTTAACACCTTGATCAAAAGTAATACTAAAAGCTGAACATCCAACACAAGCACCAGTAATGTTTAAAGTGAGGACACCATCAATAAAACTAACAAATGATAGATCACCGCCATCATTGTTAATAAATGTTCTTAAAGATTCAATGGTGTCTTTAATTTGATCTAACAATGGTTGTTTTGGTTTAGTTTTTGCCATATCGTCCCATTATAATATAATTTCTAAATATGAATAGGTCCGCGCTAGAGGTTGGGAAAATTTATCAATGTAAAGTGATTCGTGTTGAACCAACTTTTGCTATTCTTAGTTTGGACGGATTACAATGCATCTGTCATATTTCAGAAATTAGTGACTACCACATTAGTGACATTCATAGCTATTTAAACGTTGGCCAAGAAGAAGCGTTCTTATTAACTGAAATTGATGAAGTTAATGACAAATATAAATTTTCATACAAGCGTCTCCGACCTAAGCTGTTGAAACACCATAGCGAAATTATTGAATCTATCTCTGGTTTTAAAAACTTGTATGATAATACCATACGAGACCTAAATAAATAACCATGCGCCCTTAGCTCAATTGAATAGAGTGTCTGACTTCGGATCAGAAGGTTGGGGGTTTGACTCCCTCAGGGCGCGCCAAATAAAAAGCTAAACAAACGAATGTTTAGCTTTTTTTGTGTGTGTTTAATAATTCCATCATATAATCACTCCGCACATCAGCAAGTTGATATTAGACCATCAATAGCTAGTAGCAAGGCGTTAGTAGTAAGTGTGGCTGAATACACTGAACCTATTAGTACTAGATAGTGGTCTAAGAATCAAAATATACTTTTGTGCACAAACACAAAAGGAGACATTAATGTCAAGATATACAGGCAGTATTAACCGCAAATCACGTAGATTAGGTTTTTCAATACTCGAAAATAATAAAGAATTTTTAAAAGGTAAAAAAAGAACATACGCGCCTGGCCAACATGGCCAAGCCAATCGTAAGTTATCCGGTTATGGTGAACAATTAGCCGAAAAACAAAAGCTAGCATACATGTATGGAGTAACTGATCGTCAATTTAGACGTATCTTTACCTATGCGAAGAAAATGAAAGGTTCAAACGCTTTAAACTTATTAATTGCATTGGAATCTAGATTAGATAATCTAGTTTACCGTATGGGTTTTGCACCAACTAGACGAAGTGCTCGACAGTTAGTCAACCACGGTCACGTGTTAGTTAATGGTAAGAAAATCGACATCCCAAGTGTCTTTGTTCAACCTAAATCCATTATTTCAATTAAAGAAAAATCACGCAAATTACCATTAATCAACCGTGAGGAAAAAGTTGGTACATTAGCTTTTGTTAAAGTTGACAATGCTGCTTTTTCAGGTGAATATGTTAGATTTCCAGAAAGACCAGAACTAAATCAAGACATCAACGAGACATATGTCGTTGAATGATACAACCGTTTGGTTAAATAATTACACATGAAAACTTGACCTACGAAGCTTAAAAAAGCCGGGATCGCTTGTACAATTGTTGGTATTGTCGTGTTTTCAGTTTCCATTGTTTTAATCATTGTCGGTATGTCTATTCTCAATGACATCATAGTTGTAGATGACCAAGGGATGTATATCGCTGGTTATGTATTATTAAGTCTTTCAATTTCATTGCTACTTGTAGAAGGTATTCCAATGTGGATTGTTGGTGCTATCTTTAAAAACAAATACGCTAACACGAAAACTACTTCGGCCACAAAATAATTATGAGCTTAATTAGAGAAGCGTGCGTTGAAACTAAAGAACAAGTAGATGTCGCATTAGCTCACAATGCCGAACAAATTGAACTCTGTTCAAGATTAGATGTTGGTGGATTGACCCCAGATGATGATTTATTAACATACGCATTAAATAAATCAAACAATGTTTTGATGATGGTTCGCAACGAAGATTCATATTTCATAACTCCAAATAACGCCTTAACATTGGTAAATGTTATCAATAAATATGTTGATACCAATGTCAAGGGATTTGTCTTCGGTTATTTAACCAAAGAAAATAAAGTTGATAGTGCAACAATTAAAATGTTTGTAGATGCCGCTAAAGATAAAGAAACGATTTTTCATATGGCGTTTGACTCATTGCAAGATCCTAAGGCAGGAATTGATGAATTAGTTAAACTAGGTGTCACGAGAACCTTGACTAAAGGCGGTAGTGGTGTTGCTATTAACAATCTTGCTAAATTAAAAGAGTTACAAGCATATGCCAATGGACGAATTGAGTTAATTGTTGGTGGTAGTGTAACCGATGACAACTATCAACGAATTGCATCTGAAACCGGTATTTCGAAATTTCACGGGCGTAAGCTCGCTTACAAATAAATAATAGTTAATTAGTGGACAAATAGACCACTATATGCTATAATAGTGGACAAATAGACCACTATATGGACAAATTAAAACAATTTCGAAAAATATTAATTTCAGTAGTAACTGAGGGTGCTGAACTCGAAGGTATTGGTTTGACATTGGCCAAAACCAAAGAGATATTGACATCAATTGAAAAGGCTAAAGATAAATATAGTTGACGCCAAATAGAATCTGTCGATGGAGTTTTTGATGCCTATAAGTATGTAGAATCATTAATTATCACTGGCAAAAATATTGACATTACAGTTTTTAAAAAAATTAACGAATGCGTTGACAGTTACGAATCAAGTAATGCTGGTCACTGAAGGACTGAACAAAAATCAATCGGTGGCACTAAATATAGACCTCCCGTACTCAAGGGCAACGAATATGCGTCTATCATTGAAGTTTTTCTTAAAACTGAAATGACGTTGCACAACATAACGAAAACATTCTTAAAATTATGTAAGACGCAATGCTTTGATGACGGAAACAAACGTACCTCCTTAATTTTTGCTAATGCATTGCTGTTGAAACACAATTTACCATTGATAAGGATTGTGAATAATCCACTGTTTAAGGTTAGGTTGGTTGAATACTATGACGATGATGCTAACATTGACTCCTTAATTGAATATTTAATTACTTCTTCTCGACAAGAAAACATCCCAACTGAGAATGAACTAATACTAACTATTAATGCATATTTAAATAAAAGTGGATTAACTAAATATCAATTGTCTAAACAAACCGGTGTAGATCGAAGTTATCTCACCAAAATATTTAACGGTAAGCGTGAACCATCTGTTGTTGTCGCCAAAAAATTAGGCAGTGTGTTGAATTTCAACTGAGAAATATTTTTTGAAATTTAGGTCGTCACAAAATACCCGAATTCTTATTGGGTTTATATATAATATTTGTATGTTTTTGACACAGGAGTAATCTATGAGTACAAGTAAAGAAGCAAAAAAAAGAATTCAATTTCGGGGAACCAAGAAAACCAATCAAACTAGTAACTTTGCACTCGGAGTTTTTTTAATCATATTCGGATTGATTGCATTTATCGGCAGCTTGGGGTTAGTAATAGTTATGAGCATTGTTAGTTATGAAAATAAAGACGCGATGGATAAAATGATTAACGAAAAAGGCGTTTGATTGATATTGACTTTAGGAACATGTGTGTCATTGATTTTTGTACTACCAATAATCATTTGAAAAAGTAAAATATCCAACATTTGTTCTAAATTTTCCTACACAACAAGTTTGTTAGCAATATCCACTTATGCATTCGGCTTATTAGGTTATGGTATTATTACTATTATTGTTCAAGTTTATGATCCAACTTTACAATCTCTCAGCAGTGATCTAAAGTTTGCCATAAATCTATCAGCTATCCTACCTTATGCTGTTGGTTTCTTTTTACATAGTGCTTCCTTTTGTTCAGTTATTATTAGTGCAGCAAACCACCAATTCTAATTTTTTACAAATAAATAAGTATTGTTTTTCTAGTTTAACTTATAATACCTATACGATATGGTGTGTATGAGACCCATATGTTCACAATATCGTAATTAGCTTCGGGAAGTAGCTTAGCTTGGTAGAGCACCTGGTTTGGGACCAGGGGGTCGCAGGTTCGAATCCTGTCTTCCCGACCATTAATGGCAGGGTATCTCAGTTGGTTAGAGAAC
>JAITPK010000082.1 GCA_031289475.1 Mycoplasmataceae bacterium
TTAAGAATTCGATAATTAAATCTTTCTTAATTTTAAGAACTCCTTTATTAGGTTCTAGTGTCCCTAACAAAGCAACATACTTACCATCACGCTTAGTACGCGAATCTGTTGCAACAATACGATAAAAGGGATCTTTATGTTTGCCTAACCTTGTTAATCTAATTTTTACCAATGTATTTACCTCACTTCAAAAATGTCCACATATTATATATGAACATCGGCATAAAGGTAAAATACTTTATGGGTATAGCTTAATGATATGCTACATACCGAATTGACTGAATGGATTATGTCCGTTTTTTAACATCTTTCCCATTTCATCCATTTTCTTTTTAGCCTTTTCTCATTCGGCCAACATTTTATTTAACTCATCGGGTTTTCTTCCAGCGCCCTTGGTAACTCTTAATTTACGATTAGGTTCTTTTTTAAATAAGGCTGGATTACGGCGTTCTTTCAAGGTCATTGATGTCATCAAAATCTTTCAAACCTTCATTTTCATTTCTGCTTCAAAAAGCTTGTCGTCAGTTAATTTCGGAGCATTAGGAAGCATTTTCGCAATAGCACTCATCGATCCCATTTTAGACATTTGACTCATTTGTTCTAATAAATCTTCAAGATCCATTTTACCAGCGAACATTCTGCCTAATGACTTCTTAGCTTTATTTTCATCCAATACTTCTGTAGCTTTTTCAGCAAGCGACATAATGTCACCTAAGCCAAGGATTCGATCAGCAATACGATCTGGATAGAAAACATCTAATGAACCAACTTTTTCACCAACTCCTGTAAATTTCACAGGAACATTTAATAAGTGTGTTAATGATAAAGCCGCACCAGCACGAGCATCAGAGTCCAATTTTGTAATGACAAAGCCAGTTAAATCTAAGTGTTTGTTAAATTCTGATGCAACATTAATAACATCTTGTCCAGACATTGCATCGACAACTAAGAAAATTTCATCAGGTTTCACACGATTACGGATGCTTTTTAGTTCTTCCATCAACTCTTCATTCGTTTGCAAACGTCCTGCTGTATCAAAGATAACAACATTTTCTACATTTTTATCAGCATGCTCTAATGATTCGTTTGCCGTTAACGTTGGATTTTGTGTCCCATGTTGGTAAAAATCAACATTAATTTCTTTGGCAAGTGTTTCTAATTGATCAATTGCTGCAGGTCGATACACGTCTAAAGCTACTAATAAAGGTTTCTTCGCAAATTTACTTTTAAAATAATTAGCTAATTTAGCGGCGGTAGTTGTCTTTCCAGAACCCTGTAAACCAACCATCATAATACGTAATTGTTTACGATTAGTATCAACATTGGTAGTATGTTTACCCAATATATTGACTAGTTCTTCTTTGATGATAGCTAACAATACTTGTTCTGGGTCTTCGCCTTGATTGATAACTCGACCAACTGCTTTTTGACGGATACTCTTAATAAAATCTTTAACTACCAACAAGTTAACATCGGCGTCTAATAAAGCGATACGAATTTGTTTTAAAACTTCTGTGATGTCTTCCTCTTTAATGGTTCAATCAGTCAATTTCTTTTTAAAATGTCTAGCAACAATGCCGCTTAATAAAGTTTTAAACATATTATTTTCAATTAATTAAGAAATAATTCTTTTTACCTTTTTTAATATAGGAAAACTTATTGTCAATACTATGAGTTTTGCTAATGATCGTATCAAATTTATTTACCGGTTTATTGTTGATGAAAATAGCATTCGATTCTAATAATGTACGAGCTTCACTTTTAGATTTGCATATATTGCAAACAACTAGTAAGTCAATCACATTATATGAAGATTCACTCGCATCAAACGACGCCACACTAGTTAGGGCGTTATATAAATCTTCATTTGATAATGATTCCAAATTTCCTTTAAAGAAAGCTTCGCTTATTTGTAAACAACGTTTATATTCTTTATCTCCATGAACATCACTAACAACCGTTTTGGCTAGTTCTTGTTGAGCTAAACGTTTGAATGACTCGCTTTTATGCTTTTCCATAATGTTATTAATTTCTTCTTTTTTTAATAATGTAAAAAACTTTAATAATTTTTCAATATCGCTATCAGCTTGGTTGTATAAAAATTGATACATTGCAAATGGCGAAGTATATTTTTTGTCTAAATAAATAGCACCGTTATCAGTTTTACCAAACTTTGTACCATCAGGTTTGGTTAATAAAGTAATGGTTAATCCACAAGCTTCGTTATTATCCCCATACAACTTGCGAATCATTTCAATACCCGTAGTAATGTTGCCTCATTGGTCGCTACCACCAATCTGCATACGAACATGTTTTTGTTTATAAAGTCATGCAAAATCATAACCTTGAATTAAATTGTAAGAAAACTCGGTGTATGAAATTCCCGATTCTAATCTTGATTTAATAACATCTTTCTCTAATAGATAGTTCACATTGATTAATTTACCAACATTACGTAAAAAATCAAAAATCGTCATCTTTTTATAGAAATCTAAATTATTAATCACCTCTACATTGGCATACTTCTTAATTTGCTTTTGAATAGCTAAAGCATTGGATTCAGTTTTTTTAAGATCCAACATATTTCTTTCAGATGACTTACCAGATGGATCACCGATTTGTCCGGTTGCCCCGCCTAATATGGCAATTGCGTTATGCCCATATTGTTTTAGCCTACGTAAGATTAACAGCATTACATAATTTCCTAAATGTAACGAGTCAGCAGACGGGTCAAAACCTATGTAAGCAATACTTTTCTTTGATTCGAATAGTTTTATTTTCTCTTCATTCGTGGTGTTATTGATTAACCCACGTCATTTTAGATCTTCGACGAATGACATATCAAATAATTATAGTAACTTAACACTATTTTAATAATTGATTAGCAATTTTAGTGAGTAGTAACGAATATTCATCTCATTGATTCTTCTTCACATATTGAATGGAGTTAGTATTTATACTAACTAGATTATCATTGAACGGTAAACACACTAGCGAATAATTCTTACTGATGGATTTATTAATTTGTAACATGACATTGATATGTGAGTGATTTTTACTGTCATATCCGTTTAACACAATGGTTTTTAAATTAAGGTTTTTATTAACCTCTTTGGTTTTACAAATAGTGTTTAATACTTTTGATAAATTGGATGGCGCAAAGTTATTAACATTGTAGATAGGGATTATTTCATCAGACAACTCTAATGCTTTGTCTAATAATGATGTCCAAACAGGTGATGTATCAAAAATAATCACATCAAAGTATTTTTTGAAAATCTGAATCTGTTTTGTTAATAGCTTGCTGTAATCACCCTTACCAATAGTGGTTTTGCCATCAGACAGAAACAATAATTGAAATTTTTTATCGTACTCGGCAATATTAAATGGTGAAATACAATTTCGATTGTCTAATTTTAATTGGGGGTTTTTTAATAATTCTAAATATGCTGGCGAATATTGTAAACACACTAATAATACTTTTTTGTTGAGTCTTTTCAAGGCATAACCGAGATTAAAAGCAAAAGTGGTTTTGCCACTGCCTACATTGTTGCTTACTAGAGTCACAACTTTGCTCATTATTTTCAACCTTTGCTAATTTCAATCCAAGAACGTGGGTAAATAGAATTGGTGGATTTTTCCTTTTTAATAACAACGACATTATGAGTCATGCCATTAGTGGAAACGAATGAGTTAATACCTTCTAAGATTCCTCCAAATGATCGCACTATCGTTTGAAGATCATTCGTTTCGTTATGTATATCCTGTGATTTTGGTTCGATTAATCAACCGCCAATTTTTACATAGCGTATTGATATTTCCAAAATAGCTGGTAATACGGCGACAGCTCTTGAAGTGACTAAATCAAATTGTTCATTGTGCTGTCTAGCGATATTTTCAGCACGATCAGCATAAAGAGTGATTGTAATATTTAATTTTTTAGTTAGTTCTTTTAAAAAAGCAATCTTTTTGTTGTTTGATTCGATAATTGTCAATTTAATATGTGGATAAAGTAATTTTATGACAACACCAGGAATGCCTGAACCACTACCAATGTCCAAAACACTATTTATTTTCAAAAAATCCAAGTCCTTATACGGAATTACGGATTCATAAAAATAATCCTTATATATTTTTTCTTCAGTGTCTAAGCGAGTTAAATTTACTTTCTTATTGTATTCTTGAAGAAATAATTTATATTCATCCACAAGACTAAAAAAATTGTCATTAATGTTCTTAAAGATTTTTTTTATTTCGACTTCGAACTCATGTTTATTCATGGGGTATTAATGATACAAAGACAATCTACCTTTTGTCCAAGAAATATTTAATGACAATAAGGTCAGTCAAACTGATACCACTAATTCGTTTAGCTTGACCTAAAGTAAGAGGTTTAACACGATTTAATTTATCTCTAGCTTCCAATGATAAGTTGTTTAACTTACTATAGTCCTTAATAGATGACAAAGAAATATCATCAAACTTATCGAAACGATTAATAAATTTTTGTTGGTTTTTAATATAGCCATCAAACTTCACATTGATTTCCACTTTGTTGATTGAACCATCAGTAAGTTGACTTAATTTTATTTTATTCACTATATCAACCAATTTGACTTCCGGTCTTTTCAATAATGAATATAGATTGTGTGATGAATTACCATATTTTTTTATTAATGTTTTATTAGATTTAAGTGATGTTTTCCTTAAATAAGCGATTAATGACTTAATTAATTTCTGTTGATTTGTGTAAAATTCATACTTACTTTTATTGATTAGCCCAATTTGATATCCGTATTTTAATAATCGATCATCGGCATTGTCGTTTCTAAGCAACAAACGGTATTCAGCACGACTTGTTAATAAACGATAGGGGTCATTAACACCTTTAGTTACTAAATCATCAATCAAGACCCCAATATATGCTTCATCGCGTTTTAATATTAGTGGTTTCTTCTTTTTAATGCTTAAATAAGCGTTAATACCAGCCATTAATCCTTGACACGCAGCTTCTTCGTATCCACTTGTGCCATTGACTTGACCAGCAAAATATAGATTAGCATATTGTTTTGATTCTAAAGAAGGCCAGAGTTGTATGGGATTAATGGCATCATATTCAATAGCATATCCGTAATTTACAATTTCTGCTTTCTCTAATCCTTTAATAGAATGGACTAACTTATCTTGGACATTCCTTGGTAGTGAAGTAGATAAACCTTGTAAGTACATAGTATCAATCGATTTTGATTCTGGTTCTACAAACACTTGATGTCTAGGCTTATCTGAGAAACGAACAATTTTATCCTCAATGCTTGGACAATATCTAGGGCCCACACCTTTAATGTTGCCAGAATACATTGCTGATAAATGAATGTTGTTTCTTATGATATTGTGAGTTTTTTGATTAGTGTAAGCTAAATAACATAATTCTTGCTTAGCAATTGGAATATAGCGTTGATCAAAATGTTGAAAACTTAATTGTTGATTTGTCCCTGGTTCTTTTAGCATGCTTTTAAAATCAACTGTATTTTTAGCCACTCTCGGTGGCGTACCTGTTTTTAAACGCAGCAGTTGAAAACCAATATCTTTTAAATGACGAGACAAATCATCACTACGCTTTAACGATTGTGGTCCTTCTTTTTTTTGTTCATTCCCAATATGAGTAATTGCACTCATGTATGTTCCCGAAGTAACAATAACTTTTTTGGCTAAAATATTTTCACTTTTTGTACAGTGCACACCAACAATTTTTTTATTTTTGATCAATAGCGAATCAGCTTCATCAATTACTAAATCAATATATTTGTTCTTTTTAATTTCGTTAATGAATCACTCTTGATAAGCTAATTTATCAATTTGGGCTCTCAATGCCCAAACCCCTGCACCTTTAGATGTATTTAACAGTTTCATTTGCAGTTGACACGCATCAGCTGCTTTGCCTTGCATCCCGCCAAGTGCGTCGATTTCTCTTGTAACAATACCTTTGGCCGGACCACCAACCGACGGATTGCATGGTACTAAAGCAATTGATTGCTCACTCAACGTAATTAATCCTACTTTAAGTTTTAATTGAGCACAAGCAAATGCCGCTTCCACTCCGGCATGTCCACCACCAATTACAAGCACATCATATGACATATAACTAAGTAAATTATATAATTTAATAAAATAAGGAGCTTATATGCGTCAAGTTAAAATTTATAAATGTGATCTCTGTGGCAATATTGTCATGAAATTGCAAGACAAAAGCGAAGAATTGGTGTGCTGTGGTAAGCCAATGAATTTGCTAAAAGCCAACACGAGTGATGGTGCTAAAGAAAAACACGTACCTTTTTTAAAAGAAAAAGTGAAGGATTGTAATATCGCGAAGGCACCAATTTGGGAAGTACAAATCGGTAGTGTTCCGCATCCGATGTTACCAGAACACTGAATCAACTGAATTGGCTCGTTTAGCAACGATACATGAGTCATTAAATGGTTAGATCCAGGTAATGAACCAAAACATAATTTAAAAATTGATACTGATTCCACAATTTACGAATATTGTAATTTACATGGATTGTGAAAGAAATAATATGAACCGTAAAAACAGCATTATTACAATTAGTACAGTATTAGGAACATTCGCTTGTGGATCCATCATTGGCGCAAGCATTTTTTCTACAATGACCAATAAAGTCAACACTCGTTTTATCGCCCACCGTGGCTTGAGCAGCAAATATATGCAGAATACTGCTGATGCTTTTAAAGCAGCTGGCAGAGTGGACGATATTTGAGGAATTGAAACCGACATATGAAAAACTAGTAGTACTGGTAATGACCATTTTATTTGTAGCCATGATGCTAACCCTTTCTGAACCACAAATGATCTATATAGTCTTAATGATACAAGTTTCATAAAAGATTGAGATAACAATAAAACTAGAAGCATCCCCATGTCACATAGCGAGTGAAATGTACCAGATGCTAATTTAACTGTGCCAACATTCTTTCATTATTTACAAATTTGCAAAGCTGGAAATAAACATCCAGTGATTGAAATCAAACAGCCTAGCAAATTCGGTGTTGTAAATGGCTACACAGACGAATATTTTTTGGATCAAACTGACGTAGAAGAGATTGTTGATATCGTAAAAGGCGAGGGAATTTTAGAACAAGCTACGTTCATTGCTTTCGATTGACAAGAATTAGAATGAGCAAAAAATTATGTGCATACCATATCCACTGGCGAAACAACCCAATTTCAACAGTTAATCCAAAGTGATGAAAAATCTCGGGCAACTAATGACGGTCACGACACTAACTGATTTCTTGAAGATGGATGAGATGTAAGCTTAGCTGCTGATATTTTAACTTACCAAATTGTAAATGAAGCCCACCAAAACAATCGACAGGTTGGAGTTTGAGGATCGGGCTATGCTGATTATCCAACACTGTGAGAAGTATTTAGAAATATGGGGGTAAATTACATTACAAGTGATTGAACTCCAAATTATAGCTAGGAATGAAATTATGAAAAATCTAAATAAAAAAATAATTAATAATCAACACATTGTAATGACTAACACCATTGTTAATACCATCAGCATCGGCATTGTGATGTTTCTATTTTGACTTATCTATGCAATGTCAATAATGGTACACGGAGCAATCAATGGCATAAACATAATAGCCTTTGTTAGTAATTTAACACTTGGTATTCTAGGGTTTGTCTTAACAATTATTAATATCAAAAATTCGCATACTTTTAAACACTTTAAGCCAATTAAAATCATCAATATCATGACCTCTATTTTTTATGTAATCGTAATTTTCTTTGCAATTATTTATTATTTGTCAATCTTTGGAGTATTAATACCACTAGTAAGCCAATTAGGTGGAGTCTATGCCTTCTTACCGATTTGCATAATTAATATTGCTATGTTCGTAAGTCAAATTATTTGTCTCATTCTGATTTGTAACAAATCTACAAAGAAAAATCCGTAGATTAACCACGGATTTTTTTATTTACGAATTTCTAGTTTTTTAACCAATGCACGATATTTTTCAATGTCAGTTCGTTCAAGATAATTTAACAAAGAACGTCTTTGTGAAACTTTTTTGAATAAACCACGTTTAGTTGAAAAGTCTTTTTTATTAGTTGCAATGTGATTTGTGATTGCGTTAATCTCTGCCGTGAGAATTGCAATTTGAACTTCAGTTGAACCGGTATTCTTATCGGATCCACCAAATTCTTTCACTAGTTGTTGCTTAAATGCTTTTGTGATTGCCATGTTATTTTACTTCCTTAGTATTGACTTATTGCTATCACCTAGAGATAAATGGAAGATTTTTACCCCCAAGAAATAGTTGTTAATTATACATATAGTATTAAAATATATGCATATCAAATATCTAATGTTTTCGGAATAGACATTCTGGAAAAGTTTAGGTACAATAAAAATGCTAACAACGCAAACTGTTAGCATTAAGGAACCAATCCGTTACAGAAAGTAGTTCCCATGAGAGATATTACCAATAAACAATGAAAAATGGGCATAAAACGTCCATTAAGCAAATTTGAAACATTAAAGTGCC
>JAITPK010000039.1 GCA_031289475.1 Mycoplasmataceae bacterium
GTTTGCGTGAATTAGCTTACAAAGGTGCAATCCCCGGGCTAAAGAAAGCTTCATGGTAAGGAGAAAAATATGTTTATAGATCCAATCGCCGACTTAATCGTTCGAATTAAAAATGCTACTAAAGCACGACATCCAAATTGTGCTATTTATACCTCTAACCTAACCACTGCTATCTTAAAAGTTTTAAAGGACGAAGGTTACATTGTGAATTACGAAGCCAAGAAATCTCGTAAGTCTAATGTTAATAAAACCACTATTACTTTAAAATACAAAGACCAAGTACCAGCCATTACTGGTATTAAACAAATATCTAAACCCGGACTTCGTGTTTATCAAGAAAGCAAGAAATTGCCACGTGTGTTAAGTGGATTAGGGATTGCGGTAGTTTCTACAAGCCAAGGTGTAGTTACTGATAAATTTGCAAGAGTAAATAACTTAGGTGGCGAGATTATCGCTTATGTTTGATAGGAGGCACTATGTCAAGAAAAGGTAATAAATTATTAACAATTCCCCAAGGTGTTACTGTCACAATTAACAATGGTAATGTTAACATTAAAGGACCGAAAGGCACTTTAGATGTCGTTTATCCTGTTGATATGACTAAAGTAGAAACTATTGATGGTAAAGTCAAGGTTTCTAGATTAAATGATGAAAAACAATCACGTATGTTCCATGGTACAATCAACTCCAACATTAACAATGCTTTAATTGGTTTAAGCACAGGCTTCACCAAAAAATTAAAAATTGTCGGTGTTGGATATAAAGCTAATGTCAATGGTACAAAGTTAAATTTGGCCATTGGTTTCAGCCACCCTGTGGTATTTGACATACCACACGGGCTACACGTAATCTGTCCGACACCAACAGAAATCTTAATTGAAGGTTATGACAAAATTGTGGTTGGTGAATTTACAGCTAACGTTCGCGCCACTCGTAAACCAGAACCATATAACGGTAAGGGAATTATGTACTCAGACGAAATCATCATTCGTAAGGTTGGTAAAACTGCTGAAGGTGCTGGTACAGCTGGAGCTGCTCCTGCTGCGAAGAAATAGGAGAATGAAGTATGAAACACATAAACATTGATCGCAAAGATAAAAGAACCCTACGTCACAAACGTATTACAAATAATTTAAAACGATTTGAAAACGATAAAGCAAGACTAGTGGTTTCTAAATCCAATAATCACTTAATCGCACAAATTATTGATGACCAAGTTGGTAAAACATTAGTGAGCAGTTCATCAAAACAATTAAAGAAACACGCTACTATAGAAGTTGCCAAGCAAATCGGAGCAGATATTGCTAAAAAAGCTTTGGCTAAAAAAATTACCGCTGTGGTATTTGATCGAGGCGGTAGTCCCTACCATGGTCAAATCAAAGCTTTAGCCGATAGTGCCAGAGAAAACGGACTTAAATTTTAAGAGGAACATAAAATGCTAGACAACGAAAAACAAACAGAAACAATAGAAACACCAGCAGCAGTAGCGCCTACTGAAGCAGTTGTAGAATCTAAGGAAACCCCTAAGGCTCCTGAAAGGAAAACAAATGCGGATAACAAAAAGTCAGGTGCTTTTGGATTTAAACGACAACAGCGCAGTCGCGTAAACCAAATGGGTTTTGAAGAAAAAGTCGTAAACATTAAACGAATTTCTAAAACTACTAAAGGTGGACGTCGTATGCGTTTCTCGGCATTGATTGTCATCGGCGATAAGAATGGTAAAGTTGGCTACGGTGTTGGTAAATCAACTGAAGTTCCAGGCGCAATTAAAAAAGCAATTAAAAACGCTAGGAAAAACATTACGGATGTTATCATGAACAAACGTGGTACTTTGTACCATGAAATTATCGGATTACACGGTGCATCAAAAGTTTTATTAAAACCCGCTCCTGAAGGTACTGGTATTATTGCTGGTGGTGCAATTCGTGCTGTCATTGAGTTAGCCGGGTTCAAAGATATCTATACAAAGAACAAAGGTAGCAACACCGCTTTAAACATGGTGCAAGCCACAATTAACGGTTTAATTAGACAACGTCACCCTTCAGTAATTGCCAAATTGCGTGATAAAGAATTAAAGGATTTGTAGGAGACAACTATGGAATTAAGTAAATTAAAATACACGAAAGGTTCTCGTCGACATAAAAGTAAAACTTATGGTCGTGGTTTTGGTAGTGGTATTGGTAAAACATCAGGTAAAGGTAACAAAGGACAAAAGCAACGAAAGTCTGGACATGTTCGTTTAGGTTTTGAAGGTGGTCAAACACCAATTTACCGTAGAGTACCTAAGGTAGGATTCAATAATTTTAACTTTAAGAAAAATTTTAATGTAGTAACTTTGAAACAATTAACGCAACTTAATGTTGACAAAATTAATTATCAAATTTTAGTTGAGAAAAGAATTATCAACAACAATAAATTACCAGTTAAAATTATCGGTAATGAAAAATTAACAAAAGCATTTAGTGTAGAAGCCAATGTTTTTACAAAAGGTGCTAAAAAAGCCATTGAAGATGCAAAGGGAACAGCTAGCGTAATTAAGCAATAATGAATAACGACAAAAGAAATCATAAACCTATTAGCATAGTCCTTCGGGAAACTTTTACTAACAAAACTGTATTAGCTTCTCTGGGTATTACTTTGTTTTTATTGGTTGCCTTTCGAATTGGTAGTGCATTAACAATTCCAGGAATTGTTTTACCAGACAGTGCTTTTAGTGGTGATTCTTTTGCAGGAATGTTAGATTTACTAGCTGGTGGTGGATTAAGTCGTATGTCCATCTTTGCGGTCGGTGTCGGTCCTTATATTACTTCACAAATTATTGTCCAATTATTATCGAGCGATTTAATTCCACCACTGTCGAAGATGGCTAAAGGTGGTGAACGAGGTCGCCGTAAGTTAGAAATCATTACGCGTTTCATTACATTACCTTTTTGTATTGCCCAAAGTTATGCCGTTATTGCTTTATTATTAAATAGTCAAACAGGTTCTTCCATTACCATTTTTGGTAAAGACTCACTAAGCGATTTATCAGCAATTCAAACAATTGAATTGCTAGCAGTAATGGTAGCCGGAACTTATCTCGCTATCTTCTTAGGTGATATTATCACTAAACGTGGTGTAGGAAATGGTGTTACTTTATTAATTTTGGCTGGTATTGTTTCCAGCATCATTCCCAATTTTCGGGAGGCATATAAGACGATTGCCGGTAAAATGGATCCAGAAAGTAGCAACTACTTAATCAACATTGTTTTATCAACTGCGTTGTACACTTTGTTTTTCGTTATCATTCTTGTGGCCACCATTTTCATAAATAATTCCACTCGTAAAATTCCAATCCAACAAACTGGTCAAGGTTTAACTTCAGATATTAAGAATTTACCATTCTTACCAATTAAGTTAAATGCAGCCGGAGTTATTCCAGTTATTTTCGCTTCATCGATTATGACGATTCCTGGAACCATCGCACAATTCTTACCAAATGGTCCGGTTAAATGATTTATTGCTGGTGATGGTGGTAATATTCACGGTTATCTAACATTAAACGAATGAAGTGGATTACTCTTATATTTCATTTTCATTGTTTTGTTTTCGTTCTTCTACTCGTATGTCCAAATTAACCCTCAACAGATGTCGGAAAACTTTGAAAAATCTGGTAAGTTTATTCCTGGTATCAAATCAGGACGCGATACTGAGAAACACATTGCTCGAGTGCTTAGTCGGGTTAACTGAATTGGTGGTCCTTTCTTGGCCATTGTCGCCATCCTGCCTTATATCATCTCCGAAGTCACTGGTATTCCAAGTGGTCTTGCACTAGGTGGTACTGGTTTAATAATTATTGTTACCGCCACGATGGAGTTGTGAAATTCCATCAAAAGTGCATCGACGACTAGTGGTTATAATGTGACTCGAACCCGAATTGAAGCACAACACATCGAAGATGTCAAAGTGGAAACTAAAGTGGAACAATTGTGGTAATGAATAAATTAAAAATTGTTTTATTAGGTGCCCCCGGTAGTGGCAAAGGTACATTAAGTAATTATTTGGAAAAGACCTATGCTTTTCAGCATATCTCTACCGGTGATTTATTTCGAAAGGTTATTGCGTCCGGTAGCGATCTTGGTGAACAATTAAAATTAATCGTATCATCAGGTGCATTAGTCAGTGACGAAGTCACTAATGCTGTAATGCGTGAGGAATTATTAAAATTGGTAAATGATCGTGTTGGTTTTATTTTAGACGGTTATCCAAGAACTTCAGAACAAGCTAAATTTTTAGATCAAATTCTTAAACCTGATTTGATTTTAATGATTGATGTTGATAAGAAATTAGCCATCAAAAGAATTGTGGGTCGACGCCTTTGTCCAAAGTGCGGTGCCATCTACAATATTTATTTTAAACCACCTAAGGTAGATAATGTTTGTGATTTTGATGGTGAATTTTTAATTCAACGAAAAGATGATAACATTGAAACCATCACTAGACGTTTTGATTTATATGAAGATGTTACACACAAATTAGTAGATTACTACAAAGATTCCGGCAAGTTATACCGTATTGATGCTAATAACGGCATTGACCCTATCTTGCCTAAAGTAGACGAGTTAATTAATAAATAAGATGATCTATATAAAATCTACATACGATATTGAATTAATCAAACAAGCTGCCGCAATTTGAAAAAAAGTGCGTGAATTGTTATATCGTGCTTGCAAACCTGGTATTAGCCTCATTGCTCTTGACGAAATGGCTGAAAAACTAATTATCGAAAACGGGGCCACTTGTAGCTTTTATCAATATGATGGTTTCCCAGGTCATATTTGTATTTCCGTAAACGATCAAGTCATTCACGGCATCCCCAATGATTACATTATTAAGTCTGATGATTTAATTTCATTCGATGTTGGTGTCACTTATAAAGGTCATGTTTGTGATGCAGCTTTTACAATTCATGTTGATCCGCAGACGAATGCACCAAAATTGATTAATGAAGTTACAAAGCAGGCGCTAGATGAAGCCATCAAAATTATCAAACCACAAAATCACATTGGCGACATTGGTCATACGGTGGAAACGGTCGCCAAACAACATGGATTTGAAGTGATTAAAGGATTTGGTGGCCACGGTTGTGGTAACAAACTACATGAGGACCCAATGATCTTAAATTACGGCAAACCACATAGTGGTCCAGAGATTGTCCCCGGGATGACTCTCTGCATTGAGCCAATGCTCATGACCGACACTGATAAATACTACATTGATAAAAATAATCAGTGAACCGTAATTAGCAAAAACCATAAACTCACGTGTCATTGGGAACACATGGTACTCGTCACAAATAACGGGTGTGAGATATTAACAAAAGAAAGGTAAAACATGGCAAAAGATACAATACAAATGAGCGGAGTTGT
>JAITPK010000006.1 GCA_031289475.1 Mycoplasmataceae bacterium
ATGCGGTTAGCGATATCTTCAAAACCTTCTTTACGAGCAGTGATTGCCATTTGTTTATACATTTGTGATCATTCATAATGTTCACCAGTTGCAGCATCTAACAAGTTAGCTGCAGTATCGGGCATACTTCCACCATGCAACGCTTTAAATCAAAGTTCAGCATGTTCCTTTTCATTGCCAGCAGTTTCTTCAAAGATTTTTTGAATTTGTACAAAACCATCTTTTTTTGCACGAGAAGCATAGTATGTATATTTATTTCTAGCTTGTGATTCTCCAGAAAAAGCTTCCATTAGATTTTTTTCAGTCTGTGTTCCTTTTAATGATTTCTTAACCATATTAACTCCAATATAAATTTATTAAATAATTATAAGCATTAAAAATCTCTCAATGTTAATAATTGCTCGCACTACCAATAATTTTTACCTTGTAATATAATTACCCATATGCAACTCACTTACCATTTAAAAGGGAAAGTAGTCGAAGTAACCGATGTGAAATTTAAAGACGAACACATTGTTCATAAAATTAACAACATCGGTATTACTAGAAACACAATTATCAAAGTCTTAGACTATGATAAGGATAATACGATATTGCACTTATTAGTCTATGGCGTAGAATACGTGTTGAGAGCAGAAGAATGTAGGTACATCAATGTCAGGGAATACAAAGACAATAAACAGTTCCAATGTAGATAACAGCACACTATTTAATGAATGGCATGAGCAACATCATAAACATGCCTTTCATCATCACGGTGGTCGAAGTCGTTTTAAAAATATCAAACAGACATATCTTCTAATTGGTTCGCCAAATGTTGGCAAGTCAACTTTTTTTAATAAGATTACCACATCTACTGCGATGGTGTCTAATGTAGATCGTTTAACTGTTGAGGATACGTTAGGCAGATATCGTCAAGATAAAACAATTGGTCTGGTTGATTTACCAGGTGTTTACAATTTATCACATCCAGTTGATGAAGAAAAAGTAGTATCGCACGAATTGTTTAATGAACATTTCGATAAAATAATTAACATTGTTGGTGCGCAATCCATTCAAAGAGATTTGATGTTAACTTTACAATGTATTGAAACCGGAATGCTCAATACTGTTGTTGTGAACATGATTGATGAAGTGGTTAAAGACGGTATTAACACTAAAAAATTATCTAAATATCTTAACAATGCTACGGTGGTGTCAACACAAGCCAATCGCAATAGAGGTATTGATTTAGCGGAGCGCAGTTCCATTAATAGTAAATTTGTTGACCCAAATGTAGTTGTTTATTCCAATAGAGTGGAATCATACATTAGAAAATTATCGGAAGTATTACCTACGAGAAAAATTTCTAATCGTTTTTATTCTTTAATGTTATTAGAGGGTAACCAATACATTAAGGAAGAATTAGAAAAACATTTTTCATCTAGTTATGTGAAAGTTAAAAAAATTCTTGGGAATGTATGCTTATATGATGAAATCATTGAGACTAAAAAAGCATATATTCAAAAAATAATTATTAATGCTACAGGTGCTAGCAAACCAAATTATTTAAAGATTGCTCAACTAGAACATCATAAAGCTGACAAAATTTTATTAAACAAATGGATTGGTATCCCGGCTTTTTTATTATTAATGGTTGCTATATATTTTATTTCTTTCAGCCCATGAACTGGTGGCGGACTGCAAAAATTATTAATAGATGACTTGTGCAATAATCTTATTATTCAAAACATCCATGCTTCTTATTATGGTTCTACCGATGCAGGGCAGTGAGTTGCCAGTTTATTTACGGATGGAGTACTTCAAGGTTTTTTTGCTGTCTTGTCTTTTGTTCCAGTAATTGCAATTTTATTTATTCTCGTTGGCATTATTAATCAAGTCGGTGTTTTATCTAGGGTGTCAGTATTGTTAGATCGTACGTTCGAAAGATTTGGTATTAGTGGACGGAGCATTGTTAATTTATTAACTGGATTTGGTTGTAATGTGCCAGCGATTATGATGGCAAGGAGTACAAATACTCGAAAGGAAAAGATTGTTTCCATCCTAATTACACCATTTATCGCTTGTAGTGCAAAGGTTATAGTGTTCGCATTTGTAAGTAATATGATTTTTGGACAATGAGGATGAGCATCAATGATTATTTTGACATTGATGTCTGGATTTGTAGCTTTATTTATGGGATTATTCTTTTCAAAAACGATGTTTCGTAAAGTGAAATCATTTTTCCTAGTGGAAATGGTGAGCTGAAGAAAACCGGATTTTATTGTTATTATCAAAACTGTTTGATTACAGTTAAAAGAATTTATTAAAAAAGCTGCCTTTCTAATAGTGGGAGCAAGTTTGATTATCTGGTTGTTATTACACATATGCCCTGCACATCAGTTTTCAGAATGGCACGATATTTACAATTCATCTGGAGCATTAACAACTCCAGCACCGATGCAATATTCATTATTAGGATATGCATCTGAAGGGTTGCATTACATCTTTATTCCAATTGGGTTTCGTGGCGATGATGGATGGAAACTAACTGCTTCATTGCTTAGCGCATTGCCTGCTAAAGAAATTGCTATTACTAATATCACGATGCTTGGAATAACCTTCAATGTAGCCGACGGATTAAGCTATCTTGTTATGATTATGTTAATGACTCCTTGTATTGCGACATGTGCAGTGCTTAAAAAAGAAGCAGGATGGAAAAATCTTGGTATTTCTTTAGGATCATCTTTTGCCATTGCTTATGTTACGGCGTGCATCGTTTACTGAATCGCATTTGCAATTGTTAGATAATTAGATGCATTTATTTGGAAAATAACTGGAAAAATTCAAGAAAATAATGAGAAAATTTTTCTGTTTACCGATTTTATAATTCTTTTTAAATATAGAAGAAATAGAATGAAATACCTTAGAATATCAAACGAACTACCAGAAGAATTAGTAAATCAATTAACGATATTTATCAAAGGGTTTGGGGGTAAATATGATGCCGGTATATTTTTACTAAATGATAAATCATTTAAGAATTTGTTAATGGGAATCAAAAATAAATTTGTTAATATAAAAGGTATATCGCTAGGAAAATTAATTGAACTTAACAAAGTACATATGAAAGATATTGTTGAAGTAGAAAAGGATCCATATATTCGTAAAAGTGAGCTGCAAAAGACAATCACAAATGCCACTAAAGACCTAGTAATCCGTGATGAAATGCAAAAGACAATCACAGATGTCACTAAAGACCTGGTAACCCGTGATGAATTGCAAAAGACTATCAAAGATGTCACTAAAGACCTGGTAACTCGAGACGAACTATATAAAACTATTAATGAAGCTACTAAAGATTTAGTAACAAGAAGTGAACTTAATAAAGCTATTGAACCATTAGCCACTAAAAACGAATTAAAAATTGAACTAGATCCGATTCGAAACAATCTTGTGAAAATTATGAAGCACCTTGGCATCCGCGATGCGTTAGTAAATTAAACATAAAAAGTTTGTACAGATTACTTTGGACAATACATTACTCTATTGGTTGAATCATGTCGTTTATATAATTCGCACCCAATTTGCTTATTCAGGCAGAGTTATTTCTATATTCATTTAAAACAACCTGGGGGACATATATTCTAAGCGTGTGATTTGTTAATGATGAGAAATTACCAAAAAAACTTGCAGGGTTCACTACATAATTTTGGTTGAGTGTTATTTTATTTTGATTAGCACTGGCGGTCTGATTGCCCAAAGCATTACCAAGAATTTTTACACAAGCTGGAATGTTTAATTCTGGGCAAGCATACAAACTAAAAAGCGAACAACTATCTATACTTTCACATGTAGAATTAGGTGCAAAGACAACCGATGTTAGACTAGTTTGCTCTCTAAACGAATCTCGTGGTAAAAATTTAATCCCATTTCCTATTGTTAATGAACCCGTTAGAAGTGGGCCTGTACCTTTGTATACTCCAAATCCACCGGCACTAACAGACCAACTAAAAGGGGCAAGCACAGTGTATTCTAAACCTGTCGCACTATTGGTGATAGTATTACCAATAGTACAATTATTGCCACCCATAGTCCTAGCTCCTCCAGTAGCACCAGTTAAGTTTTTATCAACGAACTCTACAAACCGGTTAGATTCATCTACAACATAGAATCGCGTGTTACCTGCTGTATAGCCATTTCAACCACCATTATTGTTCATTTGACTATATGTTAAATCAAAATAAGTGTAAGCATTCTGATTGTAAGAAATAGTTGCTGTGCCATAGTAATTTGGATTATTTATAACTGTTACAGTTATTGTTTTATTTGTAGTGTCCATGGCAATCTGATATTCATAATCAGTTATTTTCTTGATGTCCACATTAGACATCTGACAAAGTAATGTTAAATAAGTTGTAGCATAGAGCGTGTTAATAGTTTGTGACCCAAGATTGAATGAAGGCAATAATGCATTACTCAATTTTTGAATAGGTTGAAACACTTGTCTTGTATATTTTGTTGGGTCACTAGTGCCGCCACTTCCAATTGTGCTTATTCATGTAGGATCATTGACATATGTATCCAATGTATTTTCTGGTACATATATTCTACCGGTACGATCTGCAGTTGTATTTGTGAACTTCTTAGCATCACTATAAAATACTGCGCCGGTATTCAATGCTTGTCCACTGTATATTTGATTACTTTTATATAAATAAACGGAGCTTAAGCTGGCACCACCAAATGTAAACTGGCCTAATTCGCCTAAAGTTGAAGGGACACTAATGGAAGATAATTTGGTCGCTCCGATTGTCATACACGAAGATCCGCCGATGGTTTCTAACCCTTCATTTAAATTTAAACTAGTTATATTCGTGCATTCACGAAAGGCATTTTTACCAACATATTTCATAGTTGATGGTAAAGTGACTGAACCACCCAAACTTGTATTGGCTCTAAACGCACCGCCATCCGTGGATACAAAAATAGTGGTGTTCTCATCCCGACCAGCTAATCCTGTAACCGTTCATTCTTGTGAATTTGAGTCAGTTACTTTTGTCCCAATTACTAAATTTTGAGCATTAAGTTTCGTAGAGATACCACTATTTTTGGCTAGGCTAGCGTCACAAACATACACATAATGATTATCAGTATCCATTGGAATAAAAGTAAAACCACCTGCATTGCCAGAAGCATATGACCAATTAGCACCTTTTCCTACGGTTAATAATTGTTCTCAATTGTATGTAAAAGGTGTAGCAGTAACAATGTTGTAATAAAAAGTTATACTGCCATCTTTGTAATTAGGATTATTAGATGATGTTAGAGTAATTGTTTGGAGCGAAGTATCACATGTTAATGCCCATGTATAATTACTTATTGACTGAGTACTAACATTATTAGCTTGACAGATGTTAGATAAAACTGAAGGTTCAGAATTAGCTCAGTAAGTAGTAGACAAAGCTGTTCAATTAAACTTGTTTGATGTCGAAATGCCCTTAGTAGTAAATATAGTGGATAGTGCAGGTCGAATGTCATTTAGTGAATATTTAACAATGGTAGATCCACTATACACTAAAGAGTTAGGGATGGCGGTAATGTTTAGACTGTAATTTAATCCACCCAAACTATAAGCATCATCTTGCACATCCAGTTGAACTTGATTAATATTAAGTGTTGGATGTTTAGACTGCAAAAACGTTAAAAATGTTTTGTTAGATGGTTGTGCATTTCAATTGACATCTGTGCCTAAATTCTCATTATTGGGAATAATAGATGTCAACGGCACAACAGTGTTCAATGTATAACTAAAAGCCTTGGAACCAGTGTATTTTCTAGATTGCGGTAAAGCGCTAAATGAAACAGTGCCACTTGCGATACTATCTATCTTAATGTCATTAATAACATCTGCATATTGTGACGGTGTTTGTTGTTTTAAATAAGTTAATACATCGCTATTTGTCGGTGTTTGTCCACTAGTGATAACTCAATTGGGAATAGATGCATACACTGTCGCTAGTGTTGTTTTTGTAACTTCTGGCGATGAAAAAGTAGAAGTAGTCGTTATATTATCATTAGTTGCATATACACAAAATAATGTACTTGTACATGCGGTTAATAATGATAGGCTAACTACTCATTTAGTTTTCATATCTTAATTAATTTTTTACGCCTTAAGTGTGTAAGTGATAGTGTCAACGGTTTGGGAGTAAATCAACGAATCAGTCACACCTTTTAGAGTAATATTGGTTGTTGAAATAGTAATACTAATCTGGCTTCATGATATTTGATTCACTACAGCATCATCAATTTGATCTTTTAATACAGTAATTACATCGAATTGGTTAGGGGTTTGATAAAAAATATTATTCAAATTTTCAATTCTTACTCCTCCCTTAATAATGACTGTTGCAACATCAACTGGTGTATCTGTCACTCAACCAAATTTATAAGCAGCATTTACCGAAGAGCTAGTCGATGATTGCGTTTTGTAGAAAGGGTTACCAGAAATCGTGAAGATAGCATTAGCGGTATCAATTCCAGCAGCTGGGAAATCATAAGTTTCAGCATATGCACCGTCTAATTTACCTGTAAATCAAGTAGCTCCCGTATGCCCATCGTAGTTACTATATAATGTATCAAATCTTGTCAAAAACGAATTACTTGTTGGTGTTACCACGAATTTATTATTTCAAGAGTTTTTTCAACCTGTTTGACTAGTGATTTCATCACGATATAGTTTCAATGTAAATGCGATTGCACTTTGACCTGCATAATAATTTGGATTCACACCACCAGGGGTGATTCTAATTTGTTCAAAGCGATCATTAGTAATGCTTCAACATAGTAATGAGTTGGTTTGGTTAGCACCCGTACCAATACCGAATTTGCTTTCTCAAGATCAATCTACCCATGTTGCTGTGGAAGTTGGAGTAGAATTGTATTGGAATGTAATGGCGTTAATGTTTAAATTAGCATTAGAAGTTTTAAGGTAACCAAATAACTGAACATCATTCACATTATATAAATTACTAAATGCGCTTAAATCAATTGCCGTATTAGTGAAATCATTAGCCAAAGTTCCCTGACCTTGTGTTTGAATATACACATAGAATTTGAAATCACCATCGTAATTACGCGATTGTGATAATGCAGTTACATCAATTGTGACCCAACCTACGGTTGGAGCAATGTCATCGGCGTCTGTTTTAATGTCATTCAATACATCAATATTATGTGCTTGCTGTCAACTAGTATCTTCCTTCAAAAAACTGATGACGCTAGCATTATCTATGCTTGGTCAAGCGGCACTTGGAGTACTTGTGTTGGCAACATAGCCGGCACCTGTACCGCCTGTGATGGGAGCGACATCATTTTGTCAATAAGTAGAGTCGTCAAATATGGTAGATATACTAGTTTTATCCGCTGTTGGAATTACACCCGCAGCAAATAATGCTCCGACTGTTCCACCACCAACTGCTAAAACACTACCAATCGTAATTAAAGAAATGCCTAAGCTACGATGAGCTCTAAATCAAGTCACACCTTTACGTTTCTTATTATTTTTTTCTTGTTTATTAGTTTTCATATATTTCCTTCTTTTATAGTTTTATTTTGTTGAAAAAGCAAAGGTCATGGCTTCGCCATTGCTCTCTCTTAAATACGAGCTCAATCACGATAATTCTCTCACTATTATTATATAATAATTTTCCGCTCAAAGCGGATTTGGGGATGTCAAGGTTTCGACATGATTGATTGACTCTCAAATGCAGTGGGGTTTGCCCCTTATAGCTCCGAGGATTGCCAAATGCAGACT
>JAITPK010000017.1 GCA_031289475.1 Mycoplasmataceae bacterium
CTTTTTGATCATCTTTTAGAGAATTTTTAAATTGGTCATATGTATTCTTACCAATACGTTTTTTTAATTTTTCGTCATCGAATACTAATTCGCCAAAAATTTCTGGGATTGATTTCATTATTGCTCCTATTTTGAAAAGAAAAGACACCGATGTTAGATGGTGTCTTTTATTAGATAGTTGGTCTGTGGCGCGAGAGTTTTAATGCTGCCATGAACAAATATATTTTTCATAATTGTATTATATACAAACACTGCGAAACTTATAAAATTCTCATTAGAGTTAAAAATACAAATACTGGGTATCGGACACTATCGGACACTATCGGACACTATCGGACACTTTTTTGATATAATGACTGCATGAAAGAATTTATAAAAACATTGTTAGCAGACAAGAATCTATATGAACAATTCAAAAATGAGTTTACTTTTCACTCGTCTGCAATCGAAGGTTCTACAGTCTCTAAAGAGGACAATACAAAAATATTGTTGATGGATAATCCCACCAATAAAGAGTTGATGATTGAGACTAATAGAAAATATCCAGAAGATGAAGTTCAAGAAAACTTTAATCTTGGTGTTTTGTTCGACTATATGATCGAAACACTTGATCAATTAATAACCGAAAGAGAAACAAAGATATGACATAACATCTTGATGAGAAACACATTATGATCGCAAAGAAATGTTTCATCTTATGGGAAGTACAAAGGTATACCCAATGAAATCGATGGTGCAAAAACACCACAACCTCATGAAATACCAGAATTAATGAGCAAATTCATTGCTAAACTAAATAAACTGAAAAAATATACACTCGAAGATATCTGCAAAATTCATTGTGAGTTTGAGATCATCCACCCATTTTTAGATGGCAACGGAAGAATTGGCCGTATATTAATGTTGAGAATGTGTTTGCTAAGCAATGTTTACCCGTTCATCATCAATCACGAAACAAGAGAAGAATACCTCTCATGTATTAAAATGTATCGAAAAACAAAGTCTAGTGGCTTCCTCGTTGAATATTGTCATAAGCTACAAATTATTTTTATTCAAAAATTTAATAAATTTTTAAAAGATATTCATGTAACAAAAATTATGAATTGATTCAAAACTAACAAAACAATTAAACGTTCTGATGTTGAACAATTGTTTAACATCGGTAGTTCTAATGCTAAAAAAATATTAACAAAGTTAATGGGTTTAAATTTATTACAAAGAACTGGTGATGGGCCAAGCACCTACTACACTTTGAAATAAAACAGTTTAATACATGTTTTTTAGTCTTTGTTTTATTTAACTAGTAGCAATTGTTCAGAAATCTATGTTCGTTTTGTATTACAGTGATAATTTTTGAATCAAGAATTGAAAATTAATGTTTGGTAGCAGAACCAGTTCAACCAAAACCTGGATAGTCGGTATTAGCAGTGTTAATTCAAGTGTTCCCAGTAGTTACGGCAGTGCCACTCATTGTCTCGTCTGGAAAAACGATATATCCATTAATTGCACAACCATCGAAAGCGTCAGTACCGATGGTTTGAGATACAACTGCATCGCTAGTACTAGTGACTTTTGGGAAGATAATGTTTTTCAAATTCGCACAGTTACTAAAGGCGTAAGTTTCAATGCTAGGGCTACTGTCAAAATTAGCGTTTGTGATACCTTCAAATGTAATGTTCATTAGATTTACACAATCGGTGAAAGCGTATTCTCCTATGGAATAATCGTCCAAATTTTCAGAAGAAAACGAAATATCTGTTAGACTCGCACAGCCATAAAAAGCATGAGGAATGATGGCTTCAGCAGACTGGATTGGGTCGGTTGTTATGTCAGTAATGTCACCAACAAATAAGCAACCAGAATCATATGCATGAATGTCACCAGCTTTGTATACAGCCACACCATTAGATCCTGATGCAATTGTATAAGTGGAAGATAACCGTAAATCTTCAATGTTATCAACTTCTAAACTTGCACAACCGTAAAAGGCAGCAACGCCGATTGAAGAAATTGTCGCATCTGGGAATTCTAAATCGTTTAATTGAGTACAACCAAAAAAAGCTTGCTCACCGATTGCAACATCATTACTAGTTCCTTCAATAGAAAAAAGTGTTAATTTCTTACACTCATAGAAGGCAAAATTGCCGATAGAATTGCTGTCAGATTCTTTATATAAATCGCTAAATTTTGCAGTTTGTAACTCCCCGCAACCGAGGAACGCTTGATTGCCAATATTAACTTTTTTAGTTGTGTTTGCAAAATCAACGGAAGTAATCGGGCAGCTGCTGAAGGCCAAAGAACCGATAGAGATATCCTCCGCAACACCAGAGCCTGGTGTTGAAATAGATTTTAAATTTAGACAGTCAGAGAAAGCTTGTTCACCGATGGTAGTAATAGATTTTGGGAAAGTTAAACTACCGTTTAAATTCGTGCAGGCATAAAAAGCTTGGTAGTCGATGCCGGTCACTGTATATGTTTGGCCTAATATTGAACCACCAGTGCCGTCACCTTTTACAAATTCAGGAATTTGTAAATTTTCTGCTGAATAACCACTAAAGCCTTCGTAAGTAACTTTACCATTGCTAGCAGCAAAAGTTAAACTTCCTGCAGAATGTCCTTCTCAATCAGAACCATCAATCGCACGCGGTGATTCGACAGGGTTTTTTGGACCACAATATGTCAAAGGTAAAGCAATGGCGCACGCCACTCCACCCAATAGAACTGCACTTCCCACAATAATTAATGACAATTTCTTTTTACTTAGTTTGCTATTTGTTTTCATTTTATTTTTTTCCTTTAATTTGATTTTCGTGTAGCCAGTGAAATAAAAAAAACAAAGCTTAGCAGGTGCTAACGCCTTGTTTAGACGAAAAAATAAGAGCAATGGCTAAGCCTTTGCTCTCTCTCTCTCGATGGTCATCACTTTTGTATTATAACAACGATTTTTCCATTTCATTTGGAATTTTAATTTCCATGTAATGTAGCATTGTTGGCGCAACGTTGGAAAGTTTGCCACCATCATTTAGTTTTATTCCCGCTGTTGCATCGGTGACTATAAACGGCACGGGACTTAGTGTGTGCGCCGTCACTGGATTGCCTGATGCATCAGTTTCTTCGTCAGCGTTACCGTGATCAGCAGTAATAAACATGGTATATCCGAGTTCTTGGGATTTCGCGTAAATTTTACCGATTACATCATCTACAACTTCCATGGCTTTAATAGTAGCTTGTAAATTACCGGTATGTCCAACCATGTCACCATTCGCAAAGTTACAAATGATAATATCGTTGCTGGCCATATTATTAATTAACTTATCGCATATTTCATATGCGGACATTTGTGGTTGTAAATCATAAGTAGCAACTTTTGGTGATGGAACAATAATTTTGGTTTCGTGCGGATAATTAATTTCTTGTCCGCCATCAAAGAAAAATGTAACATGAGCATATTTTTCTGTTTCGGCAATTCTTAATTGTCTTAAGTTGTTATTAGCAATTACTTCTCCTAACACGTTCTTTAAATGTGTTGGTGGATAAGCAATTGC
>JAITPK010000025.1 GCA_031289475.1 Mycoplasmataceae bacterium
TATTAATATAAAATTATTAACACCACTGCGGGTATAGTTCAGTGGTAGAACTATAGCCTTCCAAGCTATTAATGTCGGTTCGATTCCGATTACCCGCTCCAAATGCCAACACAGACGGCTTTTAAACTAACCCATATATTCGTATGTGGGTTTTATTATTTTTTGAAATAATCCAACAAATTGGGCAAATTCTTGCTCGAACAAAATTTTCATATTTTGAGATTTAACCTATGTATGTAATACATAGGTTAGAAAAATAATTTAAAAATAAATGAGACAAAAAAATATTTTTTGACAATTAGTATAGTAAGGAGGTAAATACCGAATGAAGTATAATGAATATAATATTTTGGAAGCCAAAATCAATAAAAATTTGATCGGAGATACTGTGATTTTAAAACCTACTAATAGTAAAACTAGTAACATGCCAATATGATTCAAAGTATGATCAGAAACACAATTTGAACCAAGAATAGCAAAAATTGAAACTACGCTGTCAACAATAATTAAACTCAATAACTTAAAAACTGAATAATTTAGTTTTTCTTGGATTCCATAACACTAATCTTTTTGTTCTTGTCCAAATACACCTTATATGATTTATTCTTTTTTAAATTATTTGCCAAGATTTCATTTGCCAAATAATTTTCTATATGTTTTTGAATATAACGTTTGATTGGCCTTGCACCATATGTTGGGTCATATCCTTCTTGTCTAATCTTAAGCAACAAAGATTCATCGAAGATGACATTAATGTCCTCGCCTTTAAGACGTTCTGATAAATCATTTAGTAATTTAATAATGATTTCGTTAATTACTTTATCGTTCAAAGAATTAAAAATAATAATTTCATCGATCCGATTAATGAATTCGGGTTTCAAATATTTCTTTAATTCTTTTAATGCATCTTCTTTTTTATTGTCAAGGATTTCTTGATGTCCTAAATTAGTTGTCATAATGATTAAAGTGTTTTTGAAGTTAACTAATCGACCTTGAGAATCTTTTAGTTGACCATCATCTAATACTTGTAACAAAATATTAAGTACATCACTATGTGCTTTTTCAATTTCATCAAAAAGCACTACGGAGTATGGTCTACGTCTTACGGCTTCAGTTAATGCACCGGCTTGTTCATAACCAACATATCCAGGTGGCGCACCAATTAGTTTAGACACGGAGTGTTTTTCCATATATTCACTCATGTCGAAACGCACCATTGCTTTCTCGCTATCAAATAGTTCATAAGCTAAAGTTTTAGCAAGCTCAGTTTTACCAACACCTGTTGGTCCCATAAATAAGAATGAACCGATTGGACGATTGGGATCATTGATGCCCGCTCGTCCTCTTAAAACCGCTTGAGTAACTAAATCAATTGCTTCAGTTTGACCTTTTACACGCTTGGCTAATTCCACATTCAAATGAAGCAATTTATTTTTTTCTTCACTCATTAATTTATTTAAAGGAATACCTGTCGCTTTTGAAATAACTTCAGCAATTTCAGTAGTCGTAACAGAATCACGAATGATTTGTTTATCTTCTGATTGAATTTTCTTTTCAAAATCTTGGATCTTCTTTTGTAAATCTGGAATGGTTACATAAAGTAATTTACTAGCTTTTTCAAATTCACCTTCCATTTGAAGACGATCGACTTTTTGTTTGGATTCATCTAATTCTTTTTTGTAGTCAATTAATTTCTGATGTTCATCTTTTTGTTTTTGTCAGTTATTCTTCCTTGCTTGTTGTTCTTCTTTAAGACTTGCAAGTTCCTTTTCAACAGTTTTTAAACGATTTTTAGACTTGTCATCAGTTTCATTTAATAAAGCTGCTCGTTCAGTCTCCACATGAATAATTTCACGATTAACTTGATCCAATTCAGTTGGCAATGAATGCATTTCTGTTTTTACACGAGCTGCAGCTTCATCAATTAAGTCAATGGCTTTGTCTGGCAAATAATGATCAGAAATGTAACGATCAGACATATTAACAGCAGCAATTAAAGCAGAATCGTGAATTTTTACTTGATGGAATAATTCTCAACGTTCTTTTAAACCACGTAAGATAGTCAACGCTTCTTGTTTAGAAGGTTCTTTGACAAATATTTTTTGCATTCTTCTTTCAAGCGCTGCATCTTTTTCAATATATTGACGGTATTCATTTAAAGTTGTTGCACCAATAATCTTAACTTCACCACGAGCCATCATTGGTTTAAAAATATTAGCAGCATCCATTGAGCCGCCACCTGTTCTACCAGTTCCAACTAATTGGTGTAATTCATCAATGAATAGAATGATAGTACCGTTAGAATTCTTAACTTGTTTGATAACATTATTTAATCTTTCTTCAAATTGTCCTTGATAAGAAGCGCCACTAATTAATGCCGGCAAGGATAATTCATAAATCACTTTATCCTTGAGATTGTCAGGAACATCCTTATTAACAATCCTTTGTGCTAAACCCTCGACGATGGCTGTTTTACCCACGCCTGGTTCACCAATTAATACTGGGTTATTCTTAGTCTTACGTGAAATAATTTCAATCAATCGACGTATTTCTTCGTCGCGACCAATTACTGGATCAATCTTATTGTCAAGTACATCTTGATTTAAATTGCGTCCATATTTTTTTAGTGGGTTCTTATTATCCTCTGGTGGTGTATAGTTGAAGTCCATAGCTTAACTCCTTTAATAAAACGCAAACATTATAGCACATAATTAGCACTCTCACCATTAAAGTGCTAATTTATAAAAATATTGGACGGTTCGTGGCAAATCAAGTTGTTTTTTCCTCTTGGGAAAAATGACCATGCCCTTTGCGGATACCACCATGATCTGTCGTTATTATGACCAACAAATTTTTGGGGTCA
>JAITPK010000075.1 GCA_031289475.1 Mycoplasmataceae bacterium
CTATCAATTGATGCGTAGTCTCTTGCTTGTGCTAAACCTTTCTTAGCCAAGTATGTACAAATCGCCGCCGTTAAAGTTGTTTTACCGTGGTCGATGTGTCCGATAGTTCCGATGTTAACATGCGGTTTGCTTCGGTCAAATTTTGCCTTTGCCATATTTATAAATTTCCTTTCAGTCAAAAGTTTGGATATATATTATATAGGTATTATTAATTTCGACAAAAAATGTAATTGTTCTATCTTTGATTATTCATGTTTTTCTAAAGTTTTAATGGTGAAAAGCAGTGGAGCATTACCAAAATTAATTAGATCAGATATAAAACAAATAATAAGCAATTACTATTCGCATAAAAAAAAACAATACCATTGCTGATATTGTTCTACACGTTTGATTGTGTGCGGCTTGCCAACCCTATGATAATATCATAAATTTTAGCGGTGAATATTTTTATTACGGAAGTCAATGAAATTTGGTACAAAACGTTGGATGAGCAACTTTCAAAGCACGAAACCAATTCCCCCACCTCCAATATATACTGTTGTATAAATTAATGTTAATCTCCAAGACTCTGATCATGGTTTTGGATTAGTTGGATTTTTGTATTGCCATAAATGAGCAAAATCACAGTCCAAAAGATAAGACAATAGAATAAACAATAAAACTATCGCAGTAACGATGCACATAAATCAAATTAAATCAAATCATTTGAGTTTATAAGTATGGTGGATAAAAAATCAAAAACTAGCAAAACACATTATTGAATGATAAATTATCGCACTGATATTAAGGTAGTTTCAGATGTTAGCATCATCTTGTAACCCTCAGATGATTACACGTGGATATATTATGAATGAAGTAAGAAGGCACAATGATATTACATAACAAGCTGGAGCAAAGACCCCTATTCCGCGCTTTCAATGGTATTTATTGCAAAGTACATAACCGGGATAAAAAATCAAAACCATTGCACAAAAAGTGAATGGCAATTTACTTAAGTTAGGGTGATCAGGTGAAATGAATTGATAATAAATTTGTTTTGTTACCTCTGCTATCAACATTAATGATCAAGCTATTAAAATAGGCAAATCACGATTTCATTTAGGGTGTTTTCTATAAAGAAATAACAATCCAACTGCTACACCAAAAACGAATAAAATGCATGGTAATATTACATATATATACGGTAATTCGTAAAACATAGTGTCTTAATTATTTGCTTGCGTTAGCTCTTTGCTTCGCAGTTACAATCTCTTCAACGACAGATTTCGGTGCTTGTGCATAATGACTAAATTGCATAATGTAATTACCACGCCCTTGTGTGAATGATCTTAAATCGGTTGCATAACCGAACATATTTTTTAACGGAACTTTGGCTTTAATGATTTGAGCATTAGCACGTTGTTCAGTTCCTTCGATACTGCCACGACGACTAGAGATATCTCCCATAGTGTCACCAAAGTATTGATCAGGAACTGTCACATCAACCGCCATAATTGGTTCTAGTAAAACTAGGCCACATTTTTTAGCACCTTCTTTTAAAGCTAATGAGGCAGCAATTTTATAAGCCATTTCTGACGAGTCAACATCATGGTAACTTCCATCATATACACTAGCTTTAATATCAATCATTGGATAACCAGCTAATGGACCGGTTTTCATTGATTCTTGTAAGCCTTGATCAATCGGTTTAATATATTCACGAGGAATTTTACCACCGACAATGTCGTTCACAAATTCGTAACCTTTTTCAGGATTAGGATCAAAGTGAATTACACAATGACCATATTGACCACGACCACCAGATTGCTTAATGTATCTTCCTTCAGCATCTCCAGGAATAGTAAATGTTTCACGATACGACACTTGTGGGGCACCAACATTTACTTGTACATTAAACTCACGACGCATACGGTCAACGATAATGTCTAAGTGTAATTCACCCATACCAGAAATAATGGTTTGTCCAGTTTCTTCATCAGTGTGTGTTTTGAAAGTTGGATCTTCTTCAGCAAGTTTTCCTAAAGCAATACCCATTTTTTCTTGATCAGCTTTCGTTTTTGGTTCAACGGCAAGGGAAATTACTGGTTCAGCAAATTTCATTGCTTCTAATTTAACTTCATAACCTTCTTCGGCAAGTGTGTTACCAGTTGTTGTAGATTTTAAACCAACAACTGCACATATATCACCAGCACGAATTTCATCAATTTCAGTACGGTTATTTGCATGCATTTTTACTAAACGAGAGATTCTTTCTTTGATGTCTTTATTTGTATTCATTAAATATGAACCAGCTTTTAATACGCCAGAATAAACTCGCATAAATGTTAAACGTCCAATAAATGGATCAGTGGCAACTTTAAATGCAAGACCACAAAATTTTTCATCATCGCTTGGTTTGATTTCAATTTCTTTTTCATTACCATCATACCCTTTAATAGCAGGTACATCAATTGGCGATGGCAAATAATCTATGACACAGTCAAGCATGGCTTTTACACCTTTATTTTTGAAAGATGAACCACAAATTACTGGGAAGAACGCGCCGGTTAATACACCTTTACGAATACATAATTTAATTTCCTCAACTGTTAATTCTTGACCGTTTAAGAATTTTTCCATGCAGGCATCGTCAAAGTTAACAATTTCTTCTAACATGATTGCTCGGAATGTGTCAGCTTTGCCTTTCAAATCAGCAGGAATATCAACAATTTGATAATTTTCTTCTTTCCCGCCATCATACATCATCGCTTTCATTGTTACCAAATCAATGATGCCATTAAAGTTTATTTCAGAGCCAATTGGATATTGAATGGCAACACCGTTTGCTCCCAATCTTTCTTTTAATGATTT
>JAITPK010000078.1 GCA_031289475.1 Mycoplasmataceae bacterium
CTGTACGGTCAAGAACTTAGAAAAGATTTGTGATGCCCTAGGTGTTTCACTTAAAGAGTTCTTTGACTGTTAATCATTATGATTATCTTAGACTATACCAAAGACAGTTTTATCAATGACGTTAAAAACAACGTTATTGAAAAGAAATTACAAGACAAATTTCATGAACTAGGTATTGGTTGTAGTCCCAGTGAAATTAGTTCATGACGAAACTCATTAACCCAAATGCGTAATATTATCGACGTTGGTAGTATCAATAAAGACATACATATTGCATTAGAATATATGCCTAACTCATATAACAAACGAATTGATTTTATGATTATGGGCGAAGATGATAAGAACCACCGCAACTACTTAGTCATTGAGTTGAAACAATGAGAAGTTGCTCGTGACACGGGACAATGTGATGTTGTTAATACTTATGTTGGTGGTTCTAATAAAGATCAATTGCATCCATCGTATCAAGCATCAGAATACGTTCATATGATTGATGCATTTAATACCAATGTACAAAAACTACACATTCGAGGTTATGCTTGTTCATATATGTTTAACGCCAGCAAAGATAAAAATCAAAATCTTACTAACGAAAACCTGTATGAATGTGTAAAACAATATCCCGTTTTCTTTAGAAGCGATGTTAAAACAGTTACTGACTTTGTCACTAAATTAACCATCAATGGCAATGGTAAGCAAATCTTAATTGATATTGAAGAAGGTAAAGTGGTTCCTTCTAAAAAATTAATTAAAGTTGCTCACAGCATTTTAAAAGGCAATAACGAATACATGCTTGTAGATAACCAAAAACTATGCTATGAATCCATTATGTCTAAAGTAAATGACAAAAATAATGTCTTCATCATTAATGGTAACCCCGGTACTGGTAAATCGGTTTTAGCCATTAATCTATTAACTTCTTTAATCAAACAAAAGAAAAATGTCCGTTTTGTTGCACCCAACTCCTCTTTTAGAAACACTTTAATTGAGGGTATTCTAAAATCCGCAACAAAAGAAGATAAGAAATATTTCAAATTATTGTTCTCGGGATCAAGCGGTTTTGTTACAACAGCACACGACGCATATGATTGAATTGTCGTCGATGAAGCGCACCGTTTGCATGGGAAAGGAACTTACATGTATCGTGGGATATCACAAATTGACGATGTCTTAAAAGCGTCCAAGAATACAATCTTCTTTGTTGATGAAAACCAATTAATCAGACCAAACGATATCGGAACTATTAAAAATATTAAAGATAATACTTTAGCTTTAAATAAAACGATTTATCAAGGTGATCAATATCACTTAGAAGCTCAATTTAGATGTCTTGGACAAAATGGATACATTAATGCCGTGATGAACGCTTTGCAAATCGAAAGTACCGCCAATCATTATCTCAATGACAATCAACATTATGAATTTCAAATTGTCGATGACCCTAATGAGTTAAGAACTTTGATTAACGAATACAATAACGGTGCGCAAACTGCCAGAATCTTAGCGGGCTATGCTTATAAATGAATAACTAACAACATTAAAGACTTAGACACATTGCACACATCTTATGACGTTGAGATCCCTACATATAACTTCAAGATGCCATGAAATCTTAGAGAGGCCTCCATGACGTGAATGAGTCGAGAAACATCCATCCATGAGGTTGGTTGTATTCATACCGCTCAAGGGCTTGAACTAGACTATGCCGGAATTATTATCGGCAAAGACCTAACTATTGATGAAAATAACAACCTCATTGCCAATAAAGATAATTACTATGACCTTGCCGGTAAAAAAAGATTGGACAATCAAAATCTTACAAAATATATTAAAAATATTTACTTTGTTTTATTGACACGTGCTCAAAAAGGTACTTTTGTATTTATTGAAGACCCTAAACTTAAAGAGTATTTCAAGAAATTTGTAAAAAAATAACTCAAATGTTTAAGAATCGATGAATTCAAGAATACTTATTGAGCGATTATTTTAATTTAATAATCTGCAACCTTCCCTCTAATAAAATTTTATGTAACAAATTATGACCTTGACGTTGATTTGAAAATTCTTCTCCATACTCGTGTAAAAGTCAATAAATCTCATTAGTTAGTTCATGTCCTTTAGAAAAACAAAATTTCAACCTAATTTTTGAATCATAAAGTTTGTAATAATCAAATAGGCTATGAAAATATGAATAATCTTGTTTCCCTAATGAATGTCCAAAAAATATTATTTGGTCTACATCGTCAGGTAGATTCTGTTTTTTCCCTTGAAAATCCGTCCTTCCTTGCAGCTCCATTTTTCTATATGTTTTACTAAATTTAAAATCATCGTTGCCGTCTTTTTTATCTCTACAATTCTTATCATCTATACCGATAATTATTTCTGTTTTTAGCGTACCATGGACATTGTTTTCAACAATTTTTTCTCAACAATATAGTCCATCGGCATTGGTTATGCCTTGCAAGCCAAGATACCCATCCGCTTTCACGATCGGCAAAATTTCTGTGTAGTTGAAATTTATAATATGCAATCCGCCAGTAATGAAAGCTTGATTTTTTATCTCTTCTAGAAGTTTAGATACTTTATAAGAATATCGGTTGGTTAAATGTCTTTCTTGTTTATCACTTTCATTAACCTCGTTTGTCAAATATTGTCTAAATCTTTTTTCAAATTTACCAAGTTCCAAAAATAGTCTTTCAGAGCGCGAAATATTAGGATCCCTCCAAATTTTTTCAAAAACATCAGATATATCAGTTGGTAATTCGTTATAGTTGTGAATAACCCACCCAATAAGATCTTCAACACTACATCATTTTCAATCATTATCATTTTCATTTGGAAATATTTGCTTTCTGTATGAAAATATGAAAAATCAAAATAAATGTTGTGAATCTTTTACTCAATATTGACTATCTTCAAAATCGTCAAATGATGATTTCAACTCACATTTTTTATCAAACCCATTACCAATTATTAAAAGAGAAATCATATTCCTATCCTTTCATTATAGATACAAAATTTATTACATAGATCTTATTATTTACTACAGAACAACAGCAGAAATGATTTATTTAACTAGTTAAATAAATCATACATGTATAGGACCAATGTCATTTCTGCTCCCCACCCTCTATCCAACAACATCATTAGAGATACTTACAATGTCTTACTCACTAGAGGTATGAGGGGTACATTTATCTATTGTGAAGATAAATGTTTATCAAATTACCTAAAATCACTAATAAAACTTACTTAATTGATTTTAAAAAACCTATGTATTCCATACATAGGTTAATTAATAGGGGTTAGTGGATTAAGCAGTTTTCAAATCGTTAAGCTTAATCACTGTTGTTAGAGTAGTTTCAACATTCTCAAGGCGAGTTTCTACTGTACCGAGTCTAGTTTCAATCTTATCAAGACGTGCAACAATTGGCTTTAAAGCATCTGTAACAATGGTCGAAACAATACCTGGAACCGTTTGCGCAATCACATTGGCAATTCGTTCATCAAGCGAAATTCTTGGTTGCTTTGGTCCTCTAGTAGTTGGTGTCGAAATCATTAGCTCGTGGCCGACTCGTTTGGGATCTTGGTTGTATTGTTCAATCTTAATCATTTTTGCTTTCTTATTATAACTCATTTGGTATTTCACCTCCTTTACTATACTAATTGACTTAAAAAAACGAAATGTCTCATTTATTTTCAATATTTTAAAATAACCTATGTATTACATACATAGGTTAAATTTACAAAAATAGATTTGCGACTTTTTTAGAGGTAATGACAAAATTCTGGAAAATTTCAGGAATATTCTTGGAATAATTTAAGAAAATTTTAAGAATATCTTAGTAATCTACTTCTTTTTAGGTTTATAGTCAAACCCAATCCTTGAAAAATGTTTCTTCTTAAAGTACTCAATTCATTCTTCTTCAGTACAAGGTTTCTTTTCAACAGTCTTATTCATACAATTATTATAACAACTTGTAAATATCGCCATATTCCAGCTTTTTTCAAAATTTGAGAAAAAACTATGTTACATGCGCTTTAAAAATTAACCTATGTATTACATACATAGGTTATTACGATTTTTTTGACGAAATATGAGACAAATTATTTTTTTGGGGATATTAGTATATGGAGGTTATATATGGAAAAATTCAAAGTAACAGCAACAATCATAGCCACAAATACCATTACAAAAGTGGTAGAAGCTAGAGATATGAAAGAAGCTACTAGACTAGTTTTAGATGAATCATCAATTCAGGACTGAACAAATAAGTCTGAATTAAAAACAAGATCTACTTCTGTTTAGGTTTATAGTCAAAACCGATCAAAGCGTAAGATTTTTTCTTAAAATATTCGATTCATTCTTCTTCGGTGCAAGGTTTCTTTTCAACGGTCTTATTCATGCAAGTATTATAACATTTATTGTTTTTTGACTA
>JAITPK010000010.1 GCA_031289475.1 Mycoplasmataceae bacterium
TTTTATCTTTTAATGACTTTTGGACATCCACAACACGTTGATTAGAAGAACCACGAAATTTTAAGTGTTCATCTTTTAGTTTATCTACAAATTTACCATCAATGATAACATCTATGTTATTTAACATCGTTTTAATATGATTATTAGTAGTGCTTAACTTTAATAATTCTTCAAATGTATAACCTGTATATGATCAGATATTAATATGATGTTTTTTTAACTTGGTAGCTAAGATAGCAAACGCTTCAGGTTGCTGGAAAGGATCACCACCTGAGAATGTTACTCCATGCAAGTAGCCTTCATCTATTACTTGTTTTACTAAATCATCAATATTAAAGACTTGTCCACCAACAAATGGTCAAGTCTCTGGGTTAAAACAATTCTTACAACCATGACTACAACCTTGAGAAAAGAAAACTTTTCTCAAACCTTCACCATTAACAGTACTTTGTTGTGCAATACCGGCTAAACGAATTGTATTTACCATACTATCCATAATTGTATATGGTTAATTATGGAGAAAGTTAAGAAGTGCAAAGAAAAGTAGAGATGCATTTGTTACTTGACAAAATCAAATGAGCATAATACACAAACTTGCACATTTTATAAAAAATTTAGTATAAATAAAGCGCTGGATAGCCGTTGGTAAAACAATGAAAAAGCAGGACGTCAATCCTGCTTTTTGTTTTCTCTACCAACGGAATGCACTAACTAAATATTACTAAAAGTAATACTAGTAGTGCAATGAGTATGATGAACACTTGCGTATCCATCACTCACCTCTTTACGTCATAGGCTTACGCCTAGACACTGGATAACCGTTGGTAGAGAAGGAATTAATAGCCATAAGCTACCTCCTGCCATTAATCACTCGTCAAAGCAATCAATGGCGCTGTAATTATAACGAATCATTAAATTACGATTATTTAGGTAAATTAGATAACTTTTTTGAAATTAATAAAATACTCATATAATATCCTGTCTTCCCAATAAGACATTAAAGAATTTTGGCAAATTAACACGCCGCGAGTTAATTTGAGGAGAGCGGTAAGGCTGATTCGCTATGGGATCAGTAAATAAACTAAACTTAGAATAGCGACTTGTTACTTACATTATTTATTTTTTTGTATGTAGCCTAATCTAATGTTTAGTCTTCAAAATTCAAAAAAAGGAGATTAAAAATGAAAAAAGAAGACAAATATAATCAAAAATTCGAGGTTGTTGAAAGTGAAAACCTTTCGGTCAAAGGCGTTGTTGTGCCCAAATCAAAAGTGATTGAATTTAAAAACGATATATCGGCATTGTACCAAAGGGCCTTTACAGGCGTTCAAAAAACTATTGAAAAGCATATGCTTTCTAGCTACTCTACTGAATTTAATGACAAGTTCATTACAATAAGAATCAATAAAAAAGGTAAGGAAGTAAGAGAGCCTTTGTATAAAGAAATTATTGAATTTTTAGTTGAAAGAAATGATGAATTTATTAATATGATTGATGCTGAAAAATTTGTCACATGGAGGCATGTGAGAAACACTTTTGCACACTCAACAGATATTGATAACAACATATCGCGAAAGCAAATACCTGATTTAGAAAATATGATTAAATTCATCAAAGATAAAGACTTGATAGAAGAATCTGAAATCACCGGGTTAAAAAAAGATTTCGATAAATTGGTTGGGAGATTAACTGGGAGCAATTTGTCGATTAGACTGACAAATCATAATAAGGATATCAAATATGACATTAATAACTTTCTAGTCGATGGAATATTAGATATAGATAAAGTGATCCAAACAGATGATTTTAATTTATATCAGAGCGCGGTTAATAAATATCCATTGACCAACACAGCAAAACTTATTAACGAAATGAAACAATATTCTAAGAGACAACTTTTTGAATTTGCAGTAGATCATGGAGATGATCAAATGATCGAAGCTATTCGACACAACAAAGATTGTGATGCACACCTATCAAAATATAAGTCAACAAATGGTGCCGGCATTAATCAAAAATATTTTGATACAATAGGCCTAAATGGAGAACCTAGCAAAGAATTTCGGCCATATGTGCCTTTTAAAAAAGCAATCACAATGTCTGACAAGCGTTTTTTAGAATATTGAGCGCAAAAAATAGCAACTCAAAGTGATTTGAATGATGCTTTAAATTTTATTAACGATAATTATTCAGAAGATTATGTAAGCATAAAAATTCTATTAGATGCTGGCGCCAGCACTGGAAATAAGATTTTTGACAATGGTATTAAAAATACTATTAACTCAATTTTAAAAGGACATCAGTTGGAAAATATGAGGAGTAATTTTAAAAAAACAATCAATGAAGCCAAAACTGAAGAAAAGCGTTTAAGAAACGAGGAAGAAGAAAGACGTCAATACGAATGGGATGATTAAATCAACAAATCAAGGAGAAATTATGAACAAATATCAAATAGAATTTTTGAAAAATGTGGTAATAAATTATAAATGCAAAGAATTGTTAGAAACTGACAAACGCTTATGGAAGGAAGATTGAAGGTATAAGGGACACGCTTTTGGTCCGAAGCGAAGCGAAGTTTTGGAGGTGTGTGAACCATCATCTGTCGATTTTGTGGGCGATTCCATATTGCGCAACCAATACATTAATGAATCAGATGAAGGATTTTTCCAAATTAAAGGTGATGGGATAGACAATGTATTATTTGGGAGTAAGAAGGCCAATAAAATAGGAAATAATATTTATGAAATTCCATTTAATTTTAAAAAACCAATAAAATCGTTTGTCATAAAAGCAAATGACAACATTGTTGACCCATTGGAAATAAAAATCAAAGCGACTCCTTATGTTTATTCAAAAGAGGAATTAAGCTTGCTTTCTGCGTTAAATATGGATATACAAATCAAAACCGGTGAACATTTGCTTAATGTTTATTACAAGTTACTAGAAAAGGATGCTAAAGCATTTGCTACACTAGCAATAGCAAGCACAAATTATCAAAATAACAGACCAATTATGGATTCAGATCTTATGACGATAGGTGAATATTATCCTGAACACGGGAAGCATTTTATTTTTATCGATCATTTAGCTGATAATGTGTATTATGTAAAAATAACTCAAACACACAATAATAAAGTGATAGGTCCAACGCCTTGATATAAAATACAAGTAGAATCTAAAAGAGGCGGTGGTGATGGTAGAATGATTGTCACTAATTAAATAATCTCTTAAACTGGGGGTAAGAATTTTCAAAACTAATTTTTAACTACTTTTTTCTTTGGTGCAGCAACAGATTTCTTAATTGATTCTTGTGATTTCGCCTTATTAGCTTTAGCGGCACAGTCTTTACAATAACGAATGTGGAAGTTCATACCAATATAGTTAATATTAGTGTTAGTGTATGCTCATCTTACAACATTCTCAATCATTTCTTCTGATGGATAAGAATCAAACTCGACATATGAGATGTGACCGCCATTACATAATTTATGATAAGGGGCTTCAATTTTAATTTTTTCAGCAAAAGAAATTGGGTGGTCTACTGGAACATGGTAGGAGTTTGTATAAAACCCTTTAGAAATGATTCAAGGCATGTCACCAAATAATAATTTATCTTGACGAGTGAATTTACCAGATAAACCTTCAGCTGGCGTAGCATAAGCACTAAAGTTCATTTTGTATTTGGCTTTATATTCATCACACTTCTCACGTAAGTGAGTGATGATCTTTAAACCAAGTTCACGAGCTTGTGCGTCTTCACCATGGTGTTTACCGACCAAGGCTTTTAAAGTTTCTGCTAATCCAATGAAACCGATACCTCATGAACCGTTTTTCATAATTGGTTCAATAGAATCTTCAGGTCCTAAGTTTTCTGAACCTTTCATTAAGTGTTGTCCAGCCACAAAAGGTAAATCTTTGACTTTTAGGTTTTTTAATACGCCGTGACGGTGTAATAATTGATTTTTGGCTAATTCAATACGTTCATCAAAGATTTTCCAGAACTCATTTAAATCACCTTTGGCTTGGATACCAATTCTTGGTAAGTTAATAGTAGCAGGAGCATTATTACCACGCCCTTCGGCACCTGGCTCACCGTTAACATTAGACATAATGTAAGTACGACAACCCATAGTGGCTGGCATGTAACCTTGGTCATAAAATTCTTTATTGAAATCAGCATCAATGTTCATAAATGTTGGGTTCATTCTTTGACTGGCAACATGACAAGCGATTTGAAATAAGAAGTAATATGGATCACCTGGATCACGGTTCACACCTTTTTTAACTCTGAAGATAATGTTTGGGAAGATTGGTTGTTCACCTTGTCCCATACCTTTTAGGTATTGTTCTAGGAACGATTGACAAATCATTGCGGCTTCTGGTGAATCTGGGATACCAATATTAATAGAAGAGAATGGTACTTG
>JAITPK010000012.1 GCA_031289475.1 Mycoplasmataceae bacterium
TATACTAAGTATCGAAAAACCCATAATCAGGGTGTCTTTGATGCTTACACAGAAGAAATGAGAAGAGCAAGACACCTTCATATCATTACTGGCTTACCTGATACTTATTCTCGTGGCCGTATTATTGGTGACTACCGAAGAATCGCTTTATATGGTATTGATTATTTAATTGCTGAAAAGAAAGCGACTCGTAATCTCATTCCATACGATATGAATGATGATGTGATTCGTTTACGAGAAGAATCATCTGACCAAATTCGCGCATTAGAAGCAATGAAACGTATGGCATCGGTTTATGGTCACGATATTTCTTTACCAGCAAAAAATGCACAACAAGCCATTCAATGGACATATTATGGATACTTAGCAGCAGTCAAAGATCAGAATGGTGCAGCAATGTCTGTTGGTCGATTGTCGACATTCTTAGATATTTACATTCAAAGAGATTTAAAAAGAAAATTAATTAATGAACAACAAGCTCAAGAATTGATTGATCACTTCGTGATGAAATTAAGAATTATTAAATTCATGAGAACACCGGATTACAACGATATCTTTGCTGGCGACCCAGTGTGAGCAACCGAATCCATCGGCGGTATGGGGATTGATGGTAGAACATTAGTTACTAAAACATCATTTCGAATGTTGCATACATTATCTAACATGGGACCAGCACCAGAACCAAACTTAACAGTACTATGATCTAAAAATTTGCCTAAAAACTTTAAAGAGTTCTGTGCAAAATATTCTATTTTGTACTCTTCAATTCAATATGAATCAGATGATTTAATGAGAGTTAGTCATGGTGATGATTATGGAATTGCTTGTTGTGTTTCACCAATGAAAATTGGTAAGCAAATGCAATTCTTTGGAGCGCGTGCCAATTTAGCAAAGGCATTACTTTATGCAATTAATGGTGGCTTCGATGAAATGCATACTGAACATCAAATTGGACCACGTCAAGGACAATTACCTTTAGACAAACCATTGGAGTTTAAAGAAATTTGGGATCGTTACCTTGTAGTCTTAAGATGATTAGCTTCAATGTATATCAAAACCTTAAATGTAATTCACTACATGCATGATAAGTATTACTACGAAGCTGGACAAATGGCTTTATATGATTTTCATATTCACCGGTTCTTTGCTACAGGAATTGCGGGGTTATCAGTTGTAGCAGATTCTTTATCAGCAATCAAATATGCGAAAGTGTTTCCAATTTGAAAACAAATACCAAATAGTGATCGCTTTATTGCTGTCGACTACAAAGTAGAAGGTGATTATCCGAAATATGGTAATGACGATGATGCGGTTGATTCCATTGCTGAAGATGCGGTAAAGCTATTTGCTAATATGCTTCGACGTCATGCCACATATCGTCGTTCTGAACTAACATTATCTGTTTTAACCATTACTTCTAATGTGGTTTACGGTAGAAATACAGGATCAACACCAGATGGGCGCAAAGTTGGTGAACCATTTGCACCAGGCGCTAATCCAATGCACGGTCGTGATCAATCAGGGGCTGTAGCTTCGCTATCTTCAGTAGCAAAGATTCCATTCAAACATGCAGCTGACGGTATTTCTAATACTTTTTCAATTATTCCTGATGCTTTAGGTAAATCTGATGAATTAATTGTAACTAGTGGTTCAGACTTAGATGTTGATAGAATACACAAAATTAAAAAGAGCAAAAAGCAACCTAAAATTAAAAAACATAAGAGAATAAGTAAGTAGGAATACGAATATGGCTAGTAAGAAACAACAAGATAATTTAGTCGATTTATTAGATGGCTACTTTGATAAAGGTGCCCATCATTTAAATGTAAATGTTTTGACACGTGAAAAATTATTAGATGCGCAAAAACATCCAGACAAGTATCCACAATTGACAGTTCGTATTAGCGGTTATGCGGTAAGATTCACTAATTTATCCAAAGCCCAACAAAACGATATTATTAACCGTACATTCCACGACCATTTGTAATTTTCCTTATATATGCGCTACCGCACGAGCGTGTGCATATTGAAAGCTTTAGCTTCATGCACGTCCGAGCGTTGCGGCTATGCTTGGGTGCTCTCATACAATTACTCTCGTAATCAACCTAATCGTATAAAATTAACTCATGATTGCTAGCGCTCCTTACTTTAAAATAGAATCATTTGGTGCTGTAGATGGACCAGGGATTCGTTTAGTTGTTTTTCTTCAAGGTTGTCCCTTAAGATGTATTTATTGTCACAACCCTGAATCATGAACAATAAATAGCAAACTGAGCATCACTACAGAAGAAGTTATCAACAAATTTAAACGCAATCGTAACTATTACAGGAATGGCGGGATTACATTAAGCGGAGGAGAGCCCTTAATTCATCGAGATTTTTGCTTAGAGCTAGCCAGAATGTGTCTTGATGAGGGTATTAGTTTGGCTTTGGATACATCTGGAGTAAATTTTAATAGGGCTAATATAAATTATTTCCAACAACTCGTTAAATATAAACCATTATGGATTGTAGATATTAAGCATATTAATCCCAAGAAACATAAGCTAATAACAGGTGTTGCCAATCAAAATGAGTTGTTATTAATTAAATTTTTAGAGAAGAATAAACAAAAGTATTGAATTAGACAAGTCTTAGTGCCAGGATATACTGATGACTCTAAGGATTTAAAACAATTAAGCAAGTTCATTAATAATTTAAAATACATGACAAATTTTGAGATATTACCTTATCACAAGTTAGGGTTAGCTAAATATCGTGATTTAAAAATTAGTAATTTACTTGTAAAAATTAACGAACCAACAAAGTTAGCAATAAAAAAAGCCAAACAACTAATCATTGGCTTTAAATAAAAAGCCATTACACACATCAGTTATATCTTAGTGCTGCTTCATTTCTGACCTGACACAGTTCGAAACCAATGTTGTAACGGCAAAATAATTATAGTGTAGATAAAATAATAGCGATATTCATTTTATGAAAATCATTTAAATAGATTAATTGAGTTTATAATTATTTTGTACTTATCAATTGGAGATAACATGGTCAAAGTTAAAACAAACAAAATGTGCATAATGGGACTAAGCGGTGCCAAAAAAATTACAGATAGTATTTGCAAAAATTTACATATTAAACCTATTCCTACCACTATTTCACA
>JAITPK010000076.1 GCA_031289475.1 Mycoplasmataceae bacterium
AACTATGCTTGGCGCCTCTTTTGATAGTTTTTCCTTATGATTTTTTGTCGTTTATATGTAAAAATCTTGCTTTATACTATTGTTAGATGTTGAAGTTCAATAAGTCTATTTATTAAACAATGTAAGTATTAATATCAGTCAATTGATTATTTCAATATATTAATTTATAATAAATTCACTTGATAAAAAGAAGGATATATGTCAAAAATAAATTTTAAAAAAGTTATGTCAATGATAACTGGCATTGGATTAATAATTGGATGTGGCGCAACATTAATTACGACAACAAGTTGCGCCAAAGTGGCGCTTGAATTGACCGGTGGCCGAGACCGCGACTGAGGTTTGTACGAACACCAAGGACAGATTCAAAATAAATTTGTGGCCAAAGTTGTAAATTCAGATAAAGATCCAGATTTTGTATGAACACTTGTCTCCGAATCAGATACTTCAATTGCTGATTTTAGTATTTCAGACGGACTCATTAAATGAAATGATGAAATTGAAATGGGTACATATGTGATGCATGCTCATGTAATTGACACAACTTCTAACACGCAAGCGGACAGCCATCAGGTTACAATTGAAATTATGGGTCAACCGCCTCGACCACCTGTTAACATTCCGTGTAATAATGGGTCAACTAAATGAGACCCTGCATCAATTCCTACAAACGAACTTAGTGATTTTTCAACTGAATTAATTACGCACGAAGATGGAACTAAAGGAATTCAAATAAATGGATTTTCAAACACTTATAGCATTGTTGATAAAAAAGTTTCTATAAAACCAGCATCTGAATATTTATGAAATGATGGTGTAACATACCCAGTAACAGATATTGGTCCGTTATCATTCAACACTGGGGCAAAGGGCACATTAGATACAAAAGTTAATGAAATGAAAATTGTTTTACCATCATCACTTCTTCGCATTCACCATGATGCATTTTGTTCAGACAATTCATGCAAGAAAGCAACAAAACTATTTATTGATTTATCTGCATGTGAAATTTTAACTGAACCAAGCGAAACCACCTATGAAAAAAATGATGATACAGGTTATTGATTTAGTTTTAGCAATGTTCAATCTTTCATCGCTCCGACACATAACGAGGCTTTAAATTGATTGCCCGATGACATGTTTGAAAATTCATATTTTGAATGCGATATTGATTTAAGAGGGTTTGTAAAACTAGACACTATAGGTCACTGGGCTACAGGCAGATGAAATTTAGATAACGCTGATTGCACTGGAGTGAATGGCAATGCATATGGAACATTAATAATTCCTGGTAGCGTTGAACACGTAACCTGGGCTGCTTTCACTTCGTCTTTAATTAAAAATTTATATTGAGATGTTGGCCCATATTCAAGTATTGATTGAAATAATAACTACTGAGGTATGGCTGACATTTGTGAAATTTTTACAAGCGCCCATTTTGAAAACATGCACCTTGGTAAAACTGCTGATACTGACGAGTGATATGATGAAATTGTAAATAAATCTCATAATTGAATATGAGAAGATTTTATGGGTAAAATAGCTGGCCCAGGCTATGATGGAGCAAGCGTTGCTAACATTGCCACCGATTATCCTGAAGCCTAATTAGAAAAATTAATAACTTTCATATAAAACTAGGAGAACCGATATAATCGTTACTTCTTTATGGAACTTTTGGTTAACCCTACAAGTTATGCAAATGCTATAGACCTAATTGAAATGGGAACTCATCAACTATGTGTCGGTGATAACCACTATTGCGTCCGTAATAATTGTCATTTAACTTTAGAACAAATTGAAATATTAATAAAAAATAAAAAACAGACGAAAATTTTAATACTTGTTAATCGTTTTTATTTTGATCCGGAGTTAGATGAATTAACTAACTATTTAATATGCTTAAGTAAATTGGAAGTCGATGGATTGATATTTGGTGATTTTGCTATTAATCAAATTTGTCTTGAACAAAAAATTAAAATCCCTTTAATTTATAATCCTGAAACGCTTGTTACTAATTATGACCAATTTTCTTTTTATCTTGAAAATGGAATTAATGAAGTAGCCCTTGTAAGAGAATTGCAGGTTAATGAATTAAAAGAAATTGGTCAAAATAAAAATAAAATGAAAATCCAAGTCCAAGTTAGTGGTTTTGCTTATGTCATGCATTCACGTTGGAAATTAATCTCTAATTTTAAAACTACGCAAAACATTAAGGATGAATTGGTTAAAACAAAATTATTAATTCGTGAAATCTCTCGTAAAGAATCGATGATTGCTTACGAAGATAAACACGGGACGCATATATTAACTAATTATTCTTTATCATTGTTTGATAAGTTAAAGGAATTAGAAACAAACAATATAGACACAATTAGGATCGATAGTTTTTTACATGATGATCAATGAACCACTAAAATGACAAAACTTTATTTAAACGGTCTTAAAGCAATTCAAGCGGGCACATTTAATAAAAATTTAATTGAAACTTCCAACATTGAAGAGAAAGACGACCATATTTCTCACGGTTTCTATAATATGGACAAGCAAGATTTAATTTATCTTACCAAAGAGGACACATATGAGTAGTCGTATGGAATTATTGGCTCCTGCTGGCGATTTAAATCGTGGTCAAATTGCTTTAGACTTTGGAGCTGACGCGATTTATTTTGGTGGTAAACAATATTCATTACGGGCTAGAGCGTCTAACTTTGATAATGAACAATTGCATGAAATGATTAATTATGCCCATAGCAAAAATAAAAAAGCCTATTTAGTAACCAATGTGGTTTGCCACAATCATCTACTAGATGGTTTTGAATCGTTTCTACATGAAGTGATGAAAACATCGCCTGATGCTTTTTTAGTAACTGA
>JAITPK010000058.1 GCA_031289475.1 Mycoplasmataceae bacterium
GACAAGTCGTTAAGAAGGATTTTATTGGCTTGTTTTAATAAATAAGCATTAGCAGTGTCCACAATATCGGTAGAAGTTAGACCGTAATGAATTCATTGCTTTTCTTGGCCAAGAGATTCGCTAACGCTTCTTGTAAAAGCAATTACATCGTGATGTGTTATTTTTTCAATCTCATCAATTCTTTTAATATTGAATTTTGCATTTTTGCGAATTAAAACTACATCTTTCGTTGGAATAACCCCTAATTTATTTCAAGCTTCACATGCTAATATTTCAATTTCTAAGTAGGCATTAAATTTATTCTCAGGTGTCCAAATATTAGTCATTTCTTTGCATGAATATCGTGTGATCATATGCCTCCTAAAAAGCGATTTAATTATACATAGTATAATGATTCGCATGAAGAAGTTCTTTGTTTATAAAACGGTTCCCACTGAACAAATTAATGAAATATTATCACGAGAACCAAAAGTACAAAAGTTCATTAATTTAAAACATCCGTTCACTGTCAGAATAATGCCAGATCGTTTTCAATGTTTTATTCATACAGTTATTAGTCAACAATTAAATAGTGCAGCAGTGGATAGCATTTGAAATCGTCTGATATTAACGTTTAATAAAATTGATTCAAAAACATTGAGCAAAGCTAAAACCGAACAATTGTCGGCTGTTGGTCTTTCTCCTCAAAAAATTTCACTAATTAAAAAAGTATCTTACGATATTGTTGATAAAAAGTTAAATCTAGATAAATTAGAAAAATTAAAAAGTGACGACATAAAAGAAATTTTGACTAAATATAAATATTTAGGAGATTGAACCGCAGACATGATGTTGATGTTTACATATCACCATAATGACATATTACCGATAAGTGATTATGGTATTCGCATGGGGTTAATGAAACTTTATGACGTCAAAGAACTTAGCGATAAATTAATTGAAAATGTAAAAACTAAGATTGGCAATTATGCGACTGTTTTTAGTTTTATTCTTTGAAGAATTAATCAAGGTGTGTAACTAATGTTTAATAAATATATAATTATTCAAGATATTCGTTGGGGAGATTATGTCAAAAAAAATCATTGTTATTAATGCTGGTAGTAGTTCAATTAAGTTCAAAATCTTTGAAGAAAACACTTACAAAGTAATTGCGTCAGGTTTGTGTGAACGAATCTTTGTCGACGGTCACTTTAGCATGAAATTTGATGACAATCAATCGTTAGATTTAGATTCAGCAATGCCAAATCATACTAAAGCGATTGAATGCGTGTTAGAACAATTAAAGAAGCATAAAATTATTACAGATTTTAATGAAATTGTTGGTGTAGGGCATAGAGTGGTTTTGGCTGGTTCTGAAATTACATCAAGTGTTGAAACAACAGACTTCGTTAAACAAAAAATTCGTGAACATATTAAATTGGCGCCATTGCATAATGAACCAGAACTAACTGTGATAGAAATTTTTGAAAAGTTGTTACCACATGCGATTAGTGTTGCTTCATTTGATAATACTTTTCATGCAACTATACCTCCTGTAAATTACATTTATCCGATTGACCAATCTATTGCAGAAAAATATGCAATTCGTCGTTATGGATTCCATGGAAATTCTTATCGATACATAAACATGCAAATGCAAACTATATTAAAGAAAGATAAAGTTAATTTAATTGTCTGCCATTTAGGTAACGGCGCGAGTATTACTGCAATTAAACAAAGCGAGTCTTATGCTACAAGCATGGGTTTAACTCCATTAGAAGGTTTAATGATGGGCACACGCTGTGGAGACATTGATCCGTCTATTCCCATTTATTTAGCACGCCAAGGAATGAAAAATGATGAGATTGATAATATGCTAAATAAGAAATCAGGAGTACAAGGGCTAAGCAAAACTAGCGACATGCGTGATTTACAAGCAAAATGTAAAGCTAATGATTCAATGGCTAAATTAACAATGGATATGTATGCAAGACGTGTTGCAAAATATATCGTGGACTATGCTAATCAACTCGAAGATAAAGTGGATGCAATTGTCTTTACGGCTGGAATTGGTGAAAATAGTGCTTTTGTTGTTAAACACATTATTGATAATGTTAAACTCGTGAAACTTGTTCTTGACGAAAATTCATTATCAAATAAATATGGCGACTATAAATTAGTGTCATCAAGTGATAGTCATTATCCAATCTATTGCGTGCGCACTGATGAGGAGTTAATGATTGCTCAAGATGTGGAAGGGATGATTAGCAAGAGGAAATAGGCATGTATGAAATAATTGCTGGAGCATCTTTAATAAAACCTGAATTTCTTATTTTGATAATATTAGGTTGTTTTTTTATTGTTGTATTTGGTTTTTTTTCAGTCGTTTTTCTTTTGCATCGTAAATTGTTACAAAACGAATATCAATTGAAGGAAAGATATAATGAAATTGCTCAATTTTTGGCTGCAAATAAATTTCGATATTTGGAAATATTGGCAAAAAGTAATGTGCAATTAAAAGTTTTAATGACACAAATTACTGAAGGCAAAAAAGTATTTGAACAACAATTAGAAATCGTTCGTAAGAAATTAATGTCTTTGACATTAATCAATTCTCGCTATTCATATTTTAGATCATATAAATTGGCCAAAGAAATCAAAAGTGATTTGTCTAAATGCGACGGCATGGTTAACAATTTAAGAAATGTTTCAGCATCGGCAACGCAGTATAGTAAGGATATTTCTGATTTATTAATTGAGTATCGCAAGATTACTGATGAGATTGCACATTTTTATGAATTTAATTTAGCTTTAAGATACACTAACGAAATGTTTACAAATATGAGTGGCAGGATCAAAGAAACTGTAACTCAGTCTGCACAATATGTTGTGAAATTTGATAATGATAAATTATTAACGCTACTGCATGAATTAAATAAGCAAGTTGGAACTTTTTACAAAGTAACGATACAGCTTTATACATTAGATAAAGTGCTAATGTATTTGGAATCTTTGAAAAAACGTATCAAAGATGAATTGCATACAGCTGAGAAGACATTGTCAGCTAGCGACTTCAACAATGTAGAGACTGCCTTCGCTACTGGGTCTAGCAATATTACATTAATGGAAAAAAATTTGAAGAATCTTTCATTTAGTTCTGCGAAGAATAACGCTATAGTTGCTGTCAAACAATTGACTGAATCATTAATGAAAATTGAAGCCGGTGACCGCACAAATGTTTTAATTCAAAAAGATATGAAATCATTAAAGGATCAAGTAACGATTTTATATAAAGAATTTAGTGAAGTGAATGGTGCATTTAACAATGTCCAAAAATATTTTGGTGGTGTCAAGGACATATCCATTATCAACAAAACAACAAAATTGACTAATGATATGAAGAGTATCGTTTTATATTATCAAAATCTCGAAAATGAGTATGCCAATTACAAATTAATTCAACGAACTGATTTTTTGTATAAAGTTCGTGAGTTGGGTAACAAAATCATTGAATGGAAACTCCAATTGAATAATTTAATTGATGAAATTGATACAAAGTACAAAAACTCAGTCTTCATTAACGATGAATTGGCGGACATTAAATTAACATTAACACAATTATTAGGTGTGAAATTGCAACATGCAAATACCGACAAGCAAGGTATAGACACAATTAAGAATATTGTTGAGCACATTAACCAATTACAAATGCAATTAGCGACAAATTATTTTCAAAATTATGCTAATGTTAGCGAGGAATTAACAAAAATCCGTGAGCAAACTAGTTTGTTAATTACATCGGCGACTTATAACCAATCACTTAAAGTGTATGCACAAAGATTAATTTATTATGTGAACAAATATCGTAATGAGCATGAAGAAATTGCAAAAACATTATCGATTGCTGAAAATTTATACAAAAAAGGTGACTATCAAAATACGCTAGATCAAATGATCGAAACCGTGACCATTATTCTTTCAAGCGCAAAAGATAATAACATTGCTGTTAATAATTAATTTTTGTGTGTTTAGTCAAAATTGAATTGTGTATTACGCAAATCATAACTATCCATACCGCCCAAAAAACAACATCTATAAGATATAATTGGTGCATGCCTAAAGTTGATCGTATAAATTATGACGAGAGCCTTGTAATACGCTTAGTGGCCAATATCGTTGCTAAAACACCGGGAGTTAATGTGAACGAAGATTTTAGTGTGACCATTAATGATGCTCACACTGTTCTTAATATTATTTTTAAACCTAATTCATCGATTATTAATGTTTTTCAAATTGCTCGTGAGATTCAAGACAATGTATACTTCAATATTAAAAAGATTTTCGACTTATATAACATTGTTGTTAATGTCACAGTTTATGGGGACAAATAATGCTTAATTTGAATGCAAGTAAGTTAAAAGAAATGTTCATTGCTGGCGGCGAAGCCGTTAGCAGCGAATATGAGTATATTAACGAATTGAATGTGTTTCCTGTACCGGATGGCGATACTGGGACTAATATGATGATTACGATTAATGGCGCCATTGACTCAATTCGTAATATAGATTACACAGACATTCAGTTGCTCGGCAAACAATTTTCTCGTGGTCTTTTGATGAACGCTCGTGGGAACTCGGGAGTTATTTTTTCGCAAATTATTAAGGGATTTACATCTGTTTTAAAGGAAGGCAAGAATGAAATTGGGGTTTTAGATTTTGTAAACGCTTTTTCTTCGGCAAAAAATACTGCTTATGCTGCCGTAGCCAGTCCCGTTGAAGGCACTATTCTTACAGTTATTCGTGTTACGGCTGAAAATTTACTAAAGAAGCGAAATTTTAAATCCATCGAAGATGTTATGGAGACAGCTTGTAAAGAAGCACAAGCTATATTGTTAAAAACGCCAGAACTTCTAAGAGAATTAAAAGAAGTTGGTGTAGTTGATTCCGGTGGTTATGGATTGTGTCGCTTTTTTGATGGCATGCTTGTTGCCTTAAAACAATCCAAGACAATTTCTTCTATTAAGAAAATACCATTAAATAAAATCGAAGCAAAAAAATCTTTTATTGATAAATTAGAGGACTCCAATGTCGGCTTCGGTTACTGCTGCGAATTTATCATGACATTAAAAGCAAAAGTGTCTTTGAAACAATCAAATAAATCAAAGTTTGACATAAAATATTTTAAAAAGCAACTTTTGAAAATTGGTGATTCTCTAGCAATTGTTATAGATGGAAACATTGTAAAAGTCCATGTACATACATTGACCCCATATCGTGTCTTAGAGATCGGCGCCGATTATGGAGAATTTAATAAGGTTAAGATTGAAAATATGACTTTACAGTTTCTTGAAAGAAATCCTGGGACAACATTGGAAACACTACAAGAACAAGTTAAAACCAAACGTAAAATACCGGCAGGAATTAAAGTCATAGCGACCGTACCTTCTGCGCAAATTGCTAAAATATTCAAAGAATCTTTGAATATTCCAAACACAATTAATACTGAAGTTTCTGGTAACCCATCTATTCAAGAATTTGTAGATAAAATTCGTGAGGCAAATGTGGACAATGTGTTAATTATCGTTGATGATTCCAATGTCGTATTGGCTGCCAAAGAAGCTGCGGCACTGACATCTAATGATGTAAACATAGAGATTGTTAATGCGCATGATATCGCATCCTCTTACTTAGCATGTTTATCATTTGATCCTATTCAAAATTTAAATACTAATGTTAAAGAAATTAATAATTTAATTGATTCTACTGTTGTAGGTAAAATTTCCGTTTCAAGCAAGTTAGTTAAATATTCGCACATAGAAGTTAAAAAGTATGACCACATCGGTATTGTGGATAAGAAAGTTGTAGCTGCTAATCGCAACTTGCAAGTAGTTATTAAAGAATTATGTGAATATATTGTTAACGAGAAACGTAAAGCGAAATCTGCTTATATTATTTGTGGCGTTGATGCGCAAATCAAAGATGCAAAGTTTATTCGTAAATATTTATCAGAAACACACGACTTAAAAGTAAATATACTAACTGGCAATCAACCAACATACTCTTTTTATATCGCAATCCAATAGTAATTAACACTATAATTATTGACGTTTTTATGAGATTAGTAATTGATGTAATGGGTTTCGAAAATGACATTTCTGAGGCCATCGGGGCTTGTCGTAGATTTAAGAAAAAAAATGATGATGTGCAATTTATTTTAGTTGGACGTGAAAATGAAATTAAAGATCGTTTGAAATCTAATGATAATTTTGAAATTGTAAATGCTAATGATGTAATTACAATGGATGACAATCCGATGATGGCGATGCGCAAAGTCGATTCGTCAATGTATAAAGCTATTCAATTAGTGCAAGAAGGCAAAGGCGACGGCGTACTATCTGCTGGTTCAAGCACATGTTATGTACCGATGGCATATTTGTTATTAAAATTAATTAATGGAATTAATAAACCGGCTTTTATGCCTTATTTACCATCAGTCAATAAAAAGGGTTTCATGATGTTAGATGTTGGTGCTAATAAAGAATGCACAGGTGAAGACCTCTTTCAATTTGCTAAAATGGGGTCAATCTACTGTCAAGAAATTCGTGGCATTACTTCTCCTCGTGTTGGCATTATTAACATTGGTACAGAAGTAGATAAGGGTTTTTCATACCACAAGGAAGCATACGATTTATTAAAAGATGATAAATCAATTAATTTTGTAGGATTCGTTGAACCGAGAGAATTGCTAAATGGTGTAGTTGATGTGGCAGTTGCTGATGGATATACAGGAAATATCACACTGAAATCATTAGAAGGCGGACTAAATGCTATTAAAATAGCACTGAAGCGTGAATATAAGAAATTTTATAATTGAGCTGGTGCAATCGCATCAATATTTGCAATTAAAGGTGTGAGCAAAACTTTCGATTATAAAAATAATGCGGGAGCTTTTGTGCTAGGACTACAAAAAATTGCTGTAAAAACTCACGGTAGCGCTGACGAACAACAATTTAGTTCGGCTATCAGAATGTTACATGATGCTGTACAAAAAGATGTTGTAATGAAAATTAACAAAGCGATTGGAAAAAAATAATGGACTCAATTAGTAATCTTTTAAAACATTTTAATATTAAACCTAAGAGTTACGCAATTTATGAGGAAGCTTTTACTCACTCTTCATATGCACATGATACAAAACAAAAAGCTGATTATGAAAAACTCGAATTTTTAGGAGACGCTGTAATTGAATTGCTTGTTAGCGAGCATTTATATAAGAAGTATAAAGATATGGATGAAGGTGCTCTATCTAAGGCGCGTATAGTAATTGTCCAATCAAAAACATTGGTTAAAGCTGCTAAAAAATTTGAATTTGAAAAATTAATAAAGATTGGTGACTCGCTTCGAGGATTAAAACAAATATCTGATAATATTCTTGAGGATGTTTTCGAGGCTTTTGTTGGCGCTGTTTATCTGGATCAAGGTTTAGCTAAGTGTAATACTATTCTGAAACAAACAATTATTCATTTATATGAAATTCACTCTTTAAATGAAAACTTAGACTATAAATCAATGTTGCAAGAATATATGCAGAAATTTGACAAACACAATATTGTTTATAGATTAATTCATAATGAGAATGGTAATTATTGAGCAGAAGTGTATATTAATTCAAAGAAGTGCGGCGCAGGCACAGGTAGTAAAATTAAGGATGCCGAAATGCAAGCGGCGAAAGATGCTTACAAGAAGTTGGCAAAAGGACGATAATTATGATATTTTTAAAAAGTTTTAAAGCAAACGGGTTCAAATCATTCGCGCAGAATGTTACTGTAGATTTTACACAAACAATGTCTGGTATCGTTGGTCCAAACGGCAGTGGCAAGTCTAATATTGTTGACGCGATTAAATGGGTATTGGGCGAGAGAAGCAGCAAAACATTGCGTGGTAAAACAAGCGAAGATATCATTTTCCATGGATCAAAAGGTCATGATCAATCAAAGTATGCAGAAGTTACGTTAACATTTAGCAATACCGCTAAATCTTTACACTATGATGGCAAAGATGTTGCTATCACACGCAAATTAACAAGAGGTGCAGGAACAAACGAATACTTTATTAATGGTGAACCATGTCGTTTGAAAGATGTTCAAGACATTTTTCTAGATACTGGTCTTTCAAAAGGATCTTTGGGAATTATCTCTCAAGGTACAGTACAATGGTTCGTAGAAGCGAAGCCAGAGGACCGTAGAACGATTTTTGAAGAAGCGGCAGGCATTGGACTGTATACTAAGAAAAAAGACGAATCTAACGCCCAATTAGCGCGCACTGAAGAAAATTTAAACCGTATTATGGACATTACTAATGAATTGGGTAGTGATGTAAAAAAATTATCAAAGCAAGCTGAGAAAGCGAAAGTTTTTGCAGAAAAACGTAAAGAATTAATGCACCTTGACTTAACTATTACTGTTAAAGATCTGAGATTTTTTCAAGAGAAATTAATCAAGATCATTGGTGAACTCAAGAATGCTCGTAATGAATTAGAAGTGTTTGAACCAGACACAAAAGCTATCATTGAGTCTTTAAAACTTTCTAAAGAAAAAATGGAGATTGCTGATAAAAACATTGAAGTTCTAACTCAAGAACTAACAGATTTGATTGAACAAATCAACAAAGTTGAATTAAAGAAATCTAATATTAAAAATAAACTTGAAAGCGATATTTCCGGTGACAATGTTGAAAAAAGAGCAGAAGCTTATCGACAACTATTAGCAACTACTAAATTCGAATTAGAAGATGCAAAGAAAAAAGCAGAGAAGTTGCGTGATGAAATAGATGCTTACAACGATACAGTCGAAAAATTAACATCGAAACGTAATGAATTAATGGAATTATCGAATAAGCATTCCATTCGTTTGGCAGAAACACGCATGGAAGTTAAAAACATTCGTGATGCAATCGAATCACGAAGTCATTTAGATATTGGTGTTAAAACCATTATTGAAAATAAGCAAGCGTTAAGCGGTGTGCACGGTGTGGTTCGAGATTTTCTTAATGTAAAAGAAGAATATGAAAAAGCGATTGTTACAGCTTTGGGTAGAAATATTCAAAATGTAATAGTGGATTCTACTGACGATGCTAAAACTGCAGTTGATTTCTTGAAAAGAAATAAAAGTGGTAAAGCAACCTTCTTACCTTTAGATACAATTAAACCAAGAAACATTAAAGATGAACATCTAGAAGTATTAAAGATGCAAGAAGGGTTTATCAATACTGCCAATAATCTTGTGGAGTTTGACAACACTTATGCTAATGCTTTTAATTACCTATTAGGTAATGTGATTGTGGCTAATGATTTAAACACGGCTGCAATCCTGTCTAAATATACATATCAAATATATCGTGTGGTTTCTTTGGATGGTGATATTATTGCACCAGGCGGTGTAATTACTGGTGGGTTTAATCGTATTAGTCCTCTGGCGTCAATTAATCTTGAAGGCAAATTGACTGATCTTGAAAAAGAATTTAACGCATTGGATATTGAGTTAGTTAATTATCGAATTGAGTTGGATAAAACTACTGCTGAACTTAACGAAGTTACCTTTAAGCAAAATGAAAAGAAATTACTCTTGTCGCGTTATGACGAAGTGGTTCGTGCCAACGAAGGACAATTTTATAAGTATGAGATGGACTATGATCAATTAGTTAAACGTCATGATTTAACTGATAAGCGCGAACAATGAAGTGAACAAACTTTAAATGATCAAATTGCAAAATTGTCTTCTCGCAAGGATAAAGTTTCTGGGGAATTGAGTGTATCACGTCAAAATAAATCTATTCATAAAGCGAAAGTTGATGATTTAGAAGCAAAATTAACTGAGCTAAGATTTATGATTGACAAGCATCGTGACACAGTGGCAGCGCATGAAACTGAAAAAGTACGTTGTGAAGCTGTAGTTGACAATGCGCGTAATAAAATTAGTCAGAATTATCATATGACAATTGAATATGCTAGTGAGCATTACAATTCCGAATTACCAATGTCGGACAACCAAGCACGCGAGACAGTTAGTAAGTTACAAGCTGAGATTGATCGCCTGGGATCTATTAATATGGAAGCAATTGATGAACTGGAATCTAAGCAAAAGCGTTATGAGGAATTGCTTGAACAGCAAAAAGAACTTGAAAAAGCTAAAAACGATATTGTCGAAGCTATAAGAGAACTTGACATTAAAGCTAAAGAAGATTTCACTAAAACCATTGATTCTGTTAATGAAACATTACCATCAGTATTTAAATACTTATTTGGTGGTGGTTCATGTCATGTTGAATATGTGGATCCAGAAAATGTATTGACATCCGGGATTGATGTTAGTGCTACGCCTCCAGGCAAGAATATGGCACATTTAAATTTATTATCTGGTGGTGAAAAAACTCTCGTTGCTTTGTCTATTTTATTTGCTATTTTAAAAAATAAGAGTTTTCCATTAGTCATTTTAGATGAAGCAGAATCAGCACTCGACCCAGCTAACGTAGAACGATTTGGAAACATCATTCACGAGAATGCGAATAAGACACAATTCATCGTTATTACACATCGTCCGGGAACTATGGAACGTTGCGACGTTTTATTTGGAGCAACAATGCAAACTAGAGGTGTAACTAGTTTATTCAAAGTATCTTTAGCTCAAGCCAAAGACTACGGCTCAGACAAGATAGAAGAATAATTATGGGTATTTTTAGCAAACTTAAAGATTTACTTTCACGTAAGAAAAAAATTTCTAATCAAATTGCGCAAATAAATAAAGAAAAGATTGAAATCGAACAAAAGAAATTTGACCAAGGTTTAAAAAAATCTTCAAGTATTTTGAATCAGTCTATTAATGAAATTGCTATCAAATATCGTCGCCTTGATGACGAATTAATTGAAAAAATAGAAGAGACATTATTGCTTTTTGATATCGGTACTAGCTCAAGCCAGAAAATTTTAGATGCAATTGTACAAGAATTGAAATATCAAAATGTTACGGATCCAAAACTTATTAAACAAATTATCATCGATAAATTATTTGTGTATTACATTCAAGATACCGATGTTGATAGTGGTATTAAATTATTTCCCAACAAGACTAATGTAATTTTGGTTACAGGTGTTAATGGTGTTGGCAAGACTACCAGCATAGCTAAAATGGCACATAAATATAAAAATGAAGGTCATAAAGTATGCTTAGTAGCTGCCGATACTTTTAGAGCTGGTGCGATTGCTCAATTGGATGTTTGAGCAAAACGAATCGGTGTTGACATTTATAAACCACAAAGGGACGGGCAAGATCCTGCTAGTGTAGTTTTTGGTGGATTAGAATTTGCCAAAAATAAAAATATCGATATTCTAATATGCGATACATCAGGTCGCTTGCAAAATAAAATTAATTTAATGAATGAATTGAAGAAAATTGATGGGGTTATTAAACGTTTTGATGGTGAACAACCTGTGGAATCATTGTTAGTTATTGATGCAACCACAGGCCAATCTGGTATTAATCAAGCAAAAGCTTTTAATGAAGTGACCAAAGTTACCGGCATTATTTTAACAAAAATGGATAGCACATCTAAGGGAGGAATTGTTTTATCAATTAAGGACGCTTTTAATTTACCGGTAAAATTCATGGGATTAGGTGAGTCACTTAATGATTTAGAACAGTTTGATCTAGAAATGTTCATTCATGGGTTGACTAAGGAATTGGAAATCAATGGCGAATAGTAAGGAAATCATTAAATATAGTGAACTACTAGTTCATTACCATAAATTGTTTACAAAAAAACAATTGGCTTATTTGCATGATTATTTTTTTAACGACTTGTCGTTTCAAGAAGTAGCAAATAAATATCATGTATCGTCTGTTGCTGTGGCAGACAGCGTAAAACATAGCAAAACACTTCTCGATGAATATGAAAATAAACTGTGCTTATATAGAAAGACAAATGCAAGAGCAAAAGTTTATAATCAAATCAAAGAGAAAAGCATTAGAGAAAAACTACTGCAGATTGAGAAAGCATAATATGTTGAAGGCGATTGTTTTTGATATTGATGGAGTGATTACCGATTTATCACACTTTCATTTTTTAGCATGAAAGAGCATTTACAGTTTTTACAATGTGTCTTTGTCTCACAAAGTATGAAAGCGTCTAGTCGGGAAACCACGATTATGGACTGCACAACAAATTAATAAGATTTACAAACTTAAAGTTGATGAAAAAATGACGGATGCAATCGTTGCAGAAAAAAATGAATTGTTTGTTAGGCTAATCAAAAATGGACTCACTAAGGCAAATATCATTAATGGTATTGGGAAATTAATTGAGCAAGCTGAACAACGTGGTTTAAAACTTATTGCAGTTAGCACATCTGCCAATGCAAAGCTTGAAATGAAGTGCTTAGAATTAAATAACAAATTTGATTACATTAGCGACTATAGCGTAAGCAAATTGGCTAGTTTATCAAAAAAAGAGAAAGAGATTATCTCTAATTCGCTATTTGCATTACGTACTATGGGGTTAAGAACAGACGAATGTATTGGTTTAGAGGATCACATCGATGGTATTCGAGAATATAACCGTTTAGGTATATATTCAGTAGCTATTGCTAACTACAACGATGAGATTAAACTAGAAGCCAATTATTGGGTTGATTTGCCTGAACAAATAAATTTAGAAGAAATCATTTTTAATTACTATAAAAAAGATAATTCAGAAATTTAACTATTTATTCAAGTCAATTAGTTTGTCAAAAACTTTTTCTTGAAGGATAAATGTGTTAATGCCTTCCAAATTATTTTGGAATCGTTCCTTTATGGTATCAATTGTCATACCATAAACTTTAGCCATCTTATTCAAATGTTCATCCAATTCGTTTTGCGAAACTTCGAGCTTCAATTCAGAAATTATCTTTTCTAAAGAAACTACAAGTTTTAGATTCTTTTGTGCGCTATCATTTAATGCTTTATTGAAGTCTTCATTATTTTTATAACCTAATTTTTGTATGACAAAATCATCTCTGGATAATTTTGCTTGTTCAGCACGCTTTTGTGTATCTTCCTCTAAACGTTTCATTTCTGCATCGATTAGAGATTTAGGCATGTAAGATAATTTGCTGTGTTCAATAAGATATTCAGAAATTTTCTTGATAGCGTTTTGTCGAGAAGTATATTTTTTTTGGTCGTGGATTTGTCTATGTAAATATTTTTTAAAATCTGCTTCAGTTTTGACTTCAGGAATTTTAAAACGTGCGATATATTCTTCGTCTAATTTAGGCTTTTGAATAGTTTTAACATCGTTAATTTTTAATTCAAATTTAGTTTTCTTATTGGCAAGATTCGCTGCATGATAGTCTTTAGGAAAAGTGACTTCGATTGACTTTTCTTCACCTTTTTTGAGCCCAATCATTTTGTCTTCGAATCCTGGAATAAAACTATTTGACCCAATTTCCAATTCAAAGTCCTGAGCTTCACCACCGGGGAAGGGTTTGCCGTCTAAAAAACCCTTGAAATTGAAGTTAACCATATCGCCCTTTGCGATTAAGCCATTATCTTTTGGAACGAGCATATTATCACGTTTAGTAAAACCATTAATTTCTCGATCGATTTCTGCATCGGCAACTTTTGGTTCTTGGTAATCAATTTTAATATTTTTGTAGTCTGGTAATGTGACTTCTGGATATTTTTCAAAAATATATATGATTTCAAGTGTGTTAGCATCTACTTTTTGTAAATCAACCGATACGGCATCTTCAATTAAATTATCGTTTTGAAATTTTTTATCTTCTATTAATAATTTGTAATTACTATCAATCGCTTTATTCAAAGCATTATTAATAATTTCACTTTGATTTATTTGATTACGAGCGACTTCTGGCGGTACATGGCCCGCTCTAAAACCTGGTACTTTCAAATTTTTAGCCAGCGTTTTATAAGAGTTTTCTTGCAGTGTCTTTCATTCAGCTTTATCAGCTTCAACGACATATTTGGATTGTTCTTTTTGTGGGTCAACTTTTATAATTTTCATATCTTTCCTTAAGATGAGTGAATAATTTTATCTTAAATTAATCGTATTTCTTAATTGTTTTCAATTAGGTATATATTGACTAACATATTCTCAAAAGTGTGATGAATGGTTAGGATGTGCCAAATGTGCCAATTCATGAACAATCACATAGTCAATTACGTTTTTATCATACGAAGCTAATTGCAATGAAAGAGTTATCTGCTTGTGTATTACATCACACACACCTCACTTAGATTTCATTCATTTAAATAAAAGCATTGCTTTTAAATTCATTATTTTTTCTCAATGTTCAAATCTTTGCTTCATATACGGAACGGTTTCGGTTGTGTACATTTTCTTTATTAACATCAATCTATCACTGTCTGTTTTAATGTGCAGATAAAGTATCCTGCCAATAAAATCGTAAGATTTTTTGGATGCAGTCTTAACCGTTTTTACCAAATATTTCTTTGCAAATATGTGGGTATATTCAAGATTCAATCCTATCAGTTGGCGTTCGTTTTTTTGTTCAAGGTGTTTATATATTTTTCCGATATGTTTATTTATGAATATTTGTAGTTGTTCTTTTGACATGTGGTTTGATGCAACAACTTCAATTTGATGATCGCGTGTAGCACGGATGTAGGAATTTCTTGTATGTCTTACATACAATTTATACATAATCATTTGATTATCGACATAGGCGTGTCCTATTTGATAATCATGATTTTGTTTCATTAATAATTTTCCTCTTGGCGTTTAAAGTTAATTTGGTTCTTTTCAAAATATGCTTTGTAAATATCATCATATGTGAAACCAAGATGATAACCCAATACCAGATAGTCTTTAAATCATTCTTTAATACCGTTCGGATCGTTTAATGATGTCATATGACTAAAGAGTTTGTTAAAATGTACAGTTAAATCTTTTTTGTTTAGCAAATGGATATCGTCAGGAATGAAAAAATCATAATCAATATTTTTGGCGATTGATAATGAACAAATAAAATGAATGCCATCAACATATTCTTCGAGGATAATCGCTTTATCAGATGGCCCCTTTACGGATCAAAACTTAAAACACCTAACTTCATTAGCGAGTTCTCCTAATTCTACAAATAATGCCAACTTCAATTCATCATAAACACGTATGTAATCTACATTGTGCTTATTTTGGATGGCTTTATCCAAGATGGTTTGCGATTCAAATATATCTTTTAAATTAAGCTTCACGATTATTTATGTTTCATGACAGTTTCAACTAATGATTTGAATTCTTCTGGATTATTAATTGCTAATTCGCTTAACATTTTTCGATTGATGACAATTTTAGCTTTATGTAAACCATTAATAAAAGTTGAATAGTTGTAACCTAGTTCTCTAACGGCTGCATTAATCCTAGTATTTCAAAGCTTACGGAATTCACGTTTACGTGCCTTGCGGTCACGGTAAGCATAGTCTGCTGACCTTAATAATGTTTGACGAGCAATCTTATAGGAAGTGTGTTTTGTTCCTCATGATCCTTCGACACGTTTTTTGGTTGCCTTACGGCGTTGTCTTGTAGTGGGTCCACCTTTAACTCTCATATTATGCTCCTATCTATGTATGGTATATTTATGACGTTTTGCCATAGCATGGCTCAAAACTGCGTCATGTCTTGAATGTCTTTTTTGTTTAGTTGATTTACTATGTGCTTGATGGCTACGTTGTGAATGTTTCATTTTAATTTTACCACTAGCCGTAATTTTGAAACGCTTTGCTGCTGATTTCTTTGTTTTATGTTTAATTTTTCCCATAATGTTCTCCTATTTATTTTTTACAATGGTAGATTCATATAATACCGGTGTTAATTTTTTTAATGGTGTTAGTACTTTAGCTGTTTCGCCTAATAACCCCAGAAACTTATCGTAAGTTTCTTGAATTAGTTCTGGCTTATAGCCAATTCTTCCGTACGCTTGAATTTTGAATTTAATTTGGGCATTGTCATCTAATCAGCTTTTTGCTTGATCAGCTCGTCACTTTAAATCGTGATCACCAATTTGGGGACGAACTTTAACTTCTTTGATTTTAATCACACTTTGATTTTTACGTGATTGTTTTTCTTTCATCTTCTGTTCGTATGCAAATTTGCCATAATCCACAATTTTAGCAATTGATAGCCCACCAGTTTTGCTAGCGGGGACAAATAACACTAAATCATATCCTCGTTCTTTTGCAAGTAGGATAGCTGCGGTTTTATCCATAGCTCCTAACTTATTTCCATTTTCATCTATGACTAACAATTTTGAGTCATATATTTTTTCATTTATAGGTCGATATTCCATTCTTTCCTCATTGTAAATTTTATATAAAGAAGAGCATTGTGTTCGTTGACACAATGCTCTTAGGTTTAAATACAATTGTATTTAAAGCTGGCAACCCATAACTGTTTAGTCATCAGGTGAGTTTGTGCAACTACTTTCTTTATATGGGTATTATTCTATATGAAAAATAAAAATAGTTTCTTATTTTTATTCCCACACTATAATTATTTCAATTATTAATTGAAAGAAGGTGGTTTTTCATGGATAGATGCTCTAATAGTTCACATTTAGATGAATATTACTCGGTGCAATTTTGTAATGAAAACCACCTTTTAAAATAATATTCGGCTAAATATCAACTATAGCATATTCAATCCATGTATATCGCATGGCAAAAAAAATAAAAAAGAAACGCCTACCGACGATTTCTTCAGAATTAAATCAAAGTTTATTAAATGATGCTAAAAAATCTAATGTAGATATTTTAGAATCTTTGCATACATCTATTAAAGGATTGGATGAAGAACAATATAAAGAAAATAAAGATAAATACGGTCCTAATAAAATTGGAACTAATAAACAATACCAATGATATCATTCGTTATTTGAAGCGTTTATTAATCCATTCTCAATTATTTTAATTGTGATTGCAGTATTGGATGTTTCCATACCTACTATTCGCGATTGAGTGTCTTTTGGAATAGTGCTTGGTATTTTGTTTATTACTTGTTTTGTTCGTATGTTCCAAGAGGTTCGTTCTAATAAAGCTCGCGAAAAACTAAATGACATGATCGAAACCACAACTGCAGTAGAGCGGAACGGGGAACGAAG
>JAITPK010000085.1 GCA_031289475.1 Mycoplasmataceae bacterium
CGGTCGGCGTAATCCATACATGACCATCTTCATCATTTGTCCAATTCTCTTTTTCGGAAGTTGACGGAGTATTTCCGGTATAGATTTTTCCTAATTTCCCCAGCTTCCGCTGTTCCCAAGCGTCAGCAAATCCGGCGAAGCGAATAGCTGGTTTACTCATGATTTTCACCTCGCAAAAGTGACTGGAACTCACCAAGCCCTTTCATATCAAAATCGTTGCCTGTTAAGTCGTCAATCAATACCGAAAGTGAGGACTTCGTTTCGGCGATTTGCTCGGCAACTTCCGCGTAGGTCACGGCGTATTTATCCGCTAAAGCCCGCACCTTTGCCACCAAATCGGCGATGATGCCGTCCGGTGTGCGGTGAAGTGTCGCCATCAGCGGAGCTATCCACTTTTGCTCCAAAAGTGTAAGCACCTGCGCATCGCTTAGTCCCTCAATTGTGGTTTTGGTCTTGAGGTGGAGCGCGGCGGATTCTTCTTTGACGGTTGCTTTGAGCTCCTTTTCCTCATCTAACAGCTCGCCAATCTTTACTATTTTAGATTCATAAGAATCCACATCAAAGGTAAAACCAGCTTGCAGGGATTTAATGTAAGCGTTAACTTTACCTTTGCCATATGTGCCATCTTTATTGGCTTCAATATTCGCCCAGTTGACATTGCTGTGTTCTGCTATAAAGCGTTCTTTTTCAGGCTTATTGACTTTTTCGTCGAGTAAGTCTATATAGGTGCGCAAAGCGGTTATTTCGGGTGTATCAATATCGGCAATAATACTCTTCAACGCTTTTTTTACCTCGCCGAAAACAAACGCGTCATTCGTGCCGTTCAAGATGCTTGTGCTTTTTTCCTCTTCTGAAAGCGAGCCAATGACCTCTTCATAGGTGCTTGTGATTTCCGCAAGTTGCTCTTTTTTAGCGCGCAAAGCGTCGGCATCCTCTTTTAGAAGCGTCGCCTGTACCAACTCAAAGGGAATGACGTGACCAATCCATCCGTCCTGCACCTCTTGGTCTTTGCCGTCTTTCTTTTTCAGAACCATGTTAGGGTTTACCTTTTTTGTGGCGGCAAAGCCCTCGGTCTGGATAATTTCCAAATCAATGGCAGTCTTTGTCCATTCATCGTCAAGCGCCTGATAAACGCTGTATTTATCCACGAGCGGAACGGGAGCGATCCGCCCGAATATCTCATCCGCAAGCGCGGTTTCCTCTTTGTTAATGTCAATGGTCTGCATACCGTCAATCAGTTCTGTTTTTAAAAGGTCGGCAAAGTCCGCGAACACTGCCTCGTAGTTTGCTTTGAATCCCTGCACGGAAACATTGGCTTTGATTGTGGCTTCGGTGTTCTCTACCGCAAGACCGCAGTATGGCGAGCTGTCATCGTCAAATAGCTCGTCTCGCAACCCGCAAAACGCCTGCCAGTAAGCATCGAGCAGGTCAATCTCGCTTTTTGGAATACCGCCGAACATTGACGCATAGATGTCCCAAGTTTCCGCGCCCTCGGAGCTGTCCACATAGCGCGGGATGTTGAGGTTATATTCGTTATCTCTGATTTCTTGCTGACTTACCAAACGGGAAAACTTAGGAGTGCTGATACGGCTTGCCGCCGTGTCGGCTATTTTTTTTATGTCAGAAGCCCGCAGTTGATTGTTCTTGCCTACTTTAGCGAAGCCTTTTGAAGCATCGATAATCAGCACATCAGTATCTTTTTTCCCGTCGAGCTTTTTACGACCCTCTGGCTTTTTAAGCACCATTATGATGGTCGGAATACCAGTGCCAAAGAATATGTTGGCGGGCAACCCGATGATGGTGTCGATGTGGTTTTTCTCAATCAGATTCTTGCGGATTTCGCCCTCCTCTCCGCTGCGAAACAAAACGCCGTGTGGCAGTACGATGGTCATAATGCCGTCCGGTTTCAAATGGAATAGGTCGTGTAACAAAAAGGCAAAGTCTGCCTTTGTTTTGGGTGCAAAACCAAAGCCCGCGTATCTTGGGTCGCCGTCTTTACCTGACGGGTCCCACGCTTGAGAATATGGCGGATTGGACACCACCGCATCTACATAGAGAGGGTTATATGTACCAACGGGGTCGCTGTCGTCAAAAAACGGCCAATCGTCCTCCAAGGTGTCGCCGTTTCTAGTGTAGATATTTACTGGCAAAATTCCTCGCATGACAAGGTTCATTCGGGTAAGGTTATACGTGTTTTCTTTGATTTCCTGCGCGTAGTATTTCACATTGTTCGAGTCAGCGATGTGCTTTGCCACGCTACGCCCGAGGTTGATTAGGAGTGAGCCGCTGCCGCTCGTAGGGTCGTAAATATCAATCGTGCTACGGTTTTTGACATACTCCGCCACGACCTCACTCATCAAAAGTGAAACCTCGTGGGGCGTGTAGAACTCGCCCGCCTTTTTGCCCGCGTTGGCGGCAAACATACTTATAAGATACTCATAAATGAAGCCCAGTACGTCATAGTCCTGCTTGCCGTCCATCGGGATATCCTTGATTAACTGAATGAGGTCTGAGATAGCCTTGGTCTGCGAGCTGCTTGAGTCACCGAGTTTGGAAAGCCCCGTTTGTAGGGTGTCTAAAATACGGTCAAACACCTTTCTGTGCGAAACGTTAATCAGCCGGCTAAAGGCGGACAAGGCATCACGGACGTTGGACACGTCAAAGTCCTTGCCTTTTTCAATCCACGCCCCGAAAAGGTTATCATAGGCAATAAAGTAACCGATACTCTGCCCAATAAACTCGACGGTGTCCGTATCGTCTTCCGTAAGAGCCTTGATGTCGGCATCTGAGAAGTCGTTCTCGCGGCAGAATTTGACCTCGGTATCCGATAAGTATTTGTAAAAGATAAAGCCAAGGATATAGTCCTTGTATTCGTTCGCCTCAATCTTGGAGCGCATCTTGTTCGCGCTTTCCCAAATTTTTGATGCCAATTGCTGTTTATTCATATTTTATTCCTCGATTCCTTGAAGTGAATTATTTTCTTGTTCTCTCATCATCATTTTATAGTGCTGTCCTTGTTCCAAGGCCTCGAATATGAGTTTGGATACATCATATTCAACCAATCGGTATGATAACGCCCACTTGTATCCGTATTCACAGATAGTTTATTCCCATCACTATCAACCTGTCCAGTTTGTTCCATATAATTTTTAAGAGAATCATGGAAATTATCCTTATAAACAAAATCTTTTCCAGTATTATAAGGAGGATCAATATAAATCATTTTAACTTTATTTTCATAAGGTTTTTGAAGCAATTTAAGAACTTCAAGATTATCACCCTCGATATAAATATTTTCAGTATTATCCCAATTTGTTGATTTTTCCTTATTAGGTTTTAATGTTGATGTGGTTGGCTATTGTGCTAATTTTATTGCTTGATTTTTACCATTCCAAGTAAAGTTATAACGTTCAGGTGACTCATCTACTTCATCACCTAAAACAGCCCGTAGTTTTTCAAAATCAATTTTCTTTTCTGTTACTATTTCTGTAAATAATACTTTTAATTTTTGAATATTATCAGAAGTTAAATCTAGCGAACTAGAATTTACACTGCTCTGCTCTGCTCTGCTCTGCTCTGCTCATAGTGTATCTCAATTCCTTTCCATGTCAAGCATTTAATCGTTTAATAACCAATCAAATGCGTTTATTTTTTTTATTCCTTCATAATTTGCTGTTGGCTGAAACTCATCTAATGTAATTAGATATTTATCATACTGATCATTCACCATTTGTAAAGGTCGAAGTTCTCGTTCAAGGGTATTAGGATTTTCAGTATTTAATGCCACTTGTACATACATCTTTTCTTTTACGTGATTTTCAGCAATAAAATCAATTTCATACTTATCAATTTTTCCAACATAAACTTTATTGCCCCGTCTCAATAACTCCAGATAAATAATATTCTCTAATATATGACCTGCCTCTTCTTTTGCATCACTAAGTAAAATATTTCTAAGTCCAACATCTACTAAATAATATTTAAACTTAGTATCTAGTAAACGTTTCCCTCTGATATTATATTGTCTTGCTTTATAAAAGAACATTGTTTCTTCTAGAGCATTAATAAATCGACCTATCGTTTCATGAGATGTTTTTTTGCCATTTGTATTCAAAACATTTTGAACTGTTTTACTTACAAATTCACTACCGATAATACTAGCAAGATATTGTGTTACTCTTTCTAGTGTATCGACATCTTTCACACCGATGCGAGTAACAACATCTTTTAAAAGGATAGTCGAATAAATACCTTCTAAATAATCAGCGAGGGTCTTGTCATCATCAATGAATAAAGTATAAGGAAATGAACTTTTAGCATATTCATTAATCCATTCACGTTTACTTAATTTCAAATTTCCTGACTGCTTTTTATTTTTCCATGCATAAAATTCCTTAAAAGAAAGTGGCAGCATCTTTAACTCAACATAACGACCACTAAGTAAAGTTGCTAATTCACCACTGAGAAAATACGCATTTGAGCCTGTCATATAAACATCAACATTTTCCATGACATAGAAAGAATCAACTACTTTTTCAAATTCAGAAACATGTTGAATTTCATCTAAGAAGATATAATTCATCTTTTTAGGTATCAACTTACTTTTGATATGTTGATACAATGTCGTAGCATTTCTTAATACTTGATTCTCAAAATCTTCAAAATTAATTACTTGAATTTGGTCACTATCAATATCTTCATTTATTAATTGGTTAACAAAAAGTTTAAGTAATGTAGATTTTCCAGAACGTCTCACTCCAGAAATGACTTTGATAACATCTTTTTCTTGCCACCGTTTCAAAAAATCTAAATATTCAACTCTTTTAATGAATTTTTCACTCATAAAATACACCTCAATCTACATCTTTGAGAATATTTTACCATAAAATTCACTTTAAAGTGAATTTTATTATTAAATTGATAAAATATCATTATATTCAATGCCATTAGCGTTTAATATTTCAATCGCATTTAGTTTAGCACTATCACTCACAAATTTTTCATCTTGAAAAACCACAACTGTATTTTTAGTATCATCTTCATTGCGTTGTTCAATAATAAAATCTGCAACATTACTTTCAATTGCATCACCAAGTACAACAAACATCGACCCAAAGTCAATATCATAAATGGTTGAATAACCTTGATTATATTCCCTAATCGAGTGATTTAAGTCTATTCCTTGTTTTAACATAATTTCATAGACAATATCTAATGGCGTTGTCCCAGGTTCAAAATTATCTTTTATTAACGATAATTGTTCCTCAAGATTATCTGTATCCATTTGCCACTTCTTGATATTAGACTTAGAGAGCTCAAAAACCTTGAATCCAATATCCAATTTATCTGCAAAAAGTGGATTTTCTTCAACAATCTTGTCACCAGCGCGACGAATACGTTCCTCAGCAATTTCTGGAATTGTTTTATATCCATCTTTAAAGGCAACATCTTTTTCAGAAAGTTGTTCTGGCAATTGCACCATGATAAAACGACGGTTTCCCCCATCTTCAACATTCATTCTCATTACAGCTTCTGCCGTAGTTGCCGAACCACTGAAGAAGTCTAAGACAATTGAATTTGGATTAGAATACAACTCTACAATTCGCTGGATCAATGGTACTGGTTTAGGATATGAAAAGTATGCTTTCTCATCAAAGAGACGTTTCAAATATTGGCTTGCACTTTGAGAGTGCCCAACATCTTCATATTTCCATACAGTCATTGGTACCACTGTTTGTTTTACTTCAGATAAGAATCGCTTAATTCGAGGTGTGTTGTTTCCATCCTCACCAAACCATATTCTGTTATCTTCAATATATTCTTTTAGATTACTTTCTGATAATCGCCAACTATAACCGCTTGGGGGCATTACCTCGCGTCCACCAGGGGTTGTAATTGGATAGATATTTTTTACAATTGCAGGGCCAACAGATAAATCTCCTGAAGTCCAAGGTCCACGAGAATCGTTATCAGCATTCGAATATCTATCATTAGCTTCTTGACTCCGCTTTAAACCGTTTGATACGATTTTAGAGGCATCTTTTCCGTAAACCAAAATGTAATCATGACTCTCGGAAAAATTTTTCTTCAGGTTAATTGGTGAGAAAGCTCTTTCCCAAATTACCTGTGCTAAAAAATTCTTTTCACCAAAAATCTCATCTGCATTTTTCTTTAGGTTAGCCTGCTCTGCATCATCGATAGAAATGAAAATAACACCATCATCTGTAAGTAAATTTCTTGTTAGTTTAAGTCTTGGATACATCATATTCAAACAATCGGTATGATAACGCCCACTTGTATCCGTATTCACAGATCCATCACTATCAACCTGTCCAGTTTGTTCCATGTAATTTTTAAGAGAATCATGGGAATTATCCTTGTAAACAAAATCTTTTCCAGTATTATAAGGAGGATCTATAAAGATGCCGTCTTTGATACAATGACGGTTGGCGAAACCAGCCCGCGCAAAGCGGCACGAGAGGGCGAAAACCGCTTGATATAAGGGCTTTTACGGGTATGCAGTCGCCCGCGAAAGCCACTTTGTTTGCCTGTAGGTTGTGTTCGTCGCGCGGTGTGCGCCGATGTCGTAGTCGTCGTCATGGTGTTTGCACACCCCCTTTCCCCAAAATCGTAGAATCGTTAAAAGGTTTAGTCATCGTTAAAAAGTGTGATGAGATGTCAAGAAACTGAATTACGTCACCGTACCTTTTTTTATGTGATAGCTGATACCATGCTCATCGCAAAATTTCACTACAGCTTCAGCTTGTTTGTTATAGAACGTTTGGTGCTCAGCAAACGCCGTTATTTCCTTATTGTAGTTCGTTCGACCAAAAATAATCCTGTTAGTGAAAGAAACGGCATTCAGAATAGGAAGCAACTCCTGTTGAATAAGGTTAGGCGTGGGATAAGGTTCAATGCTCACCCAAGTCCGGCAACCTTTATCGTGCAAGGCTTTGAGAGCGCTTATCCGTTCGGCATATGACGCTGCACCGGGTTCAATTCTCTCCCGAAAATCCTCGTTAAGAGAAATCAAGGTAATCCCATATTCATTGTTTGGCGACAAATTCGCTAATTCTGCAGGCAGCAATCCTTTAGTGAGAATAGTACACCGAATATCTGCCGCATTTAGCTTTTTGATTGCGTCTATACTCATTGCCCCAACCTCATCGTATCCATACATGAAAGGGTCGGTAGTAAAACAAAGCTGAACAGATTCTATTTTAGATTTCAAACGTGGTATCTCTCGGTCGAGGATTTCGAGAGTGTTACTCACCAGTTTGGGAGAACACCATTTTTCATATGTTGGTGTCTTTCCAAATCTCTTCGCCATAAGAAACGCGTAACAAGGATAAAGACAACCATGAGAACATCCTAACACATGATTCATAGTGTAGTCCCCATATTCGACGGCCGTCTTGTACAGCATTGTCTTACGCGTTATAGTATCCATCATTTTATCACTTCTTCCTTAACTCGAGTTTTTTGCCTTTTCCCTCTTGCCAAAATTTTGAGAGTTTCCCTTTATCGGTTCTTGCTGGATTTCGTGAAACTTCGATTTCACCATTCTTTTCCATGCTTTTTAGGACTGAACCACTTCGTCCGCTGCTCAAGCGTGATAAATCACACAACACACCATATTCGTTATAGAAGTCGGCTAAGAACTTATTGAGTCTGGTGTATTCTGTGGTTTTCGCGAGCAGTTCCCTGACCCTTACTACAAGGTCGTCCTCAGAAACCATCACATTATCGGCTGTCTGTGGCATGAGCGACAACTGACCGCCGCTTTGTATTTCAATGACAAGCCGGTCGGTTCTCTTGGCGATGTTGTCTGCCATAAGAATACAACCATCAGGATGATTAGTTGCATGAACCATACGATATTTCGGATGCTGCCCAGCTTTCAGGCGTATAGGCATATCAAGGACATAGTTGTAATTTCGGCGCAGACGAAGCTTGTACTGATTAGCAAATTCTTTCTCTGCCTGATAACAGTCGATTTTTCCGCCGCTGTAATCAGTAATAATCGCCTGCCAATAGCTATCGCCTGCGATGTCGTTTAGTTCGTCGATAGAGTCCATAACCGAACTGTCATACTCTTCGAGGTCGCTAAAAATCTCGTCTTCTCTTTCGCGGAATGCTACCTTCATCGCACGGCAAGCCTCACGGATAAACCCAAATGAGTTAAAATTTATCAACAGTTCGGCGGTATTGAAAGCAACAGCCAATTCATCAAAGAGATTAGCATTAAGCACCTTCACGCCGTAAGGGTCGACATAAAGGAATACATTAAGATTCCGAAACTGGTTAATCGCATTTTGCAGTAAGGGTATGATATTGTTCTCAAACTTCCCATCAATGACTTCGCAACGACCAGATAGTTGCCCTGAAAGATTCGCCGTCAAATCCGCAGCGTGATTCAACTCAATAAACCGCATACAAACTTGCGGCATATTTCCACCTCTCGGATGGGCGGAATGCCATTGCGAAACACTCTTATCCAGACTCTCACAGGCGGTCAAAGGGGAGCCGTTTTTGCCATCGTCAAATTTGCCTTTTCCGGCGAAGCAGTCAACATAGAGGATTGGATTCCCCATCGACATTACTTTGTTAAAATAAGGCACTAAGTAGCAACCGAGTAACTCGTCTTTTACTTCTGACCATATTTTCTTTTGCTTGAAAAAGCCTCTGTTATCTTTCGACATACGCTACACCTCACTTGCTTCGTTATTTTCTAAATCGTTCAGCGATTTTCCATCGACAGTCTTCCAAGCCTCACGAGCATTGACGGAATTGCCTGTAGCAAACGCCGCCGCAATGTTCGGGCTTTTGAACTGGATATCTTCACTGAGAATACCGTCCTCGCTAATCTTAGCAGCGTGAACTTCACGTTCCTTTTTTGCCGCTTTCGGGCAGGACAGCGCCACCTTCAGTTTTATCAGGCTTCCTTTGAGAATGACAAACCCGTTATTTGTAATAACACCCTTTGCCAAAACTGCGCCTTGCGTGAGTTCCAAAACATCGCTCACGCCGTCCGGCATTTCAGGCTGTGCTGTATTACTTTGTGATGCAATAAGCGGCTCAAACACCTTAAAGCCCAATGCGCCCATTACAAGTTGTGCATACTCAATAAATTCTTCGAGTTCGCTCTCCTTTTCCTCCGTGACATTACCAATTGATGGGTCATTGCCATTTTTTACATCATAGCGGTTGGCGGCTTTGGCAAGATTGCAGAAGCGATTTTCAAGGTAGCTTATTTCTGTTGGCCCGAACGAATTATTGGATGTAGTGAATACAACCGTCTCGTTCCAGTATCCGATTTTCTTTTCGTCCTTTTCGCCTTTATGCTCTTTTAGGCGTAGGAGTATGCCCTCACTATTTTTCCGCGTTCCAGCCTGCCCGATATAGACGAAGTCTTTATCCGAATCCTCGGAACTGCCAAACAGGAAGTAAACCCCGCTCTGGGCAAGATACTTCATAGTTGTCTGCTCTTTACAATACTCCAAAGATATGCGTGGCAGTTTATACGCAATTCCAGTCCAGTTTGCAAGCGAACACTTTACGCGCCCGTTCGCTATGCTGTCCATCAGATACAATTGAACAGTTCTTCCGTGTGCCATTATAAGGTCCTCCTTTTAACTTTGCTTTTAAGTATCTCCCGCAAAAATGGGCGAATGTAATTCAAGATTATCATAAACAATATTTCTAAGATAATTTTCAATAACTTATTCTTGATAATCATCATTTATCTTTCTAATTCCTGGAAAACCAGTTTTAAAAATTTCCAATAAAAATCATTAATATTATACTCACACGATAAATTATTAAAACTAATATCATCAATTAAAGAGTGCAAGCTTGTAAAATTTTTACAAAGCTTTCGTTCTTCAATGGAATATGGTCGCATTTTAATGGTAATTATTCTTCCAGCACCGCTATGGTCCATCATATTAGTAGTTGGCAAACTACCAGTAAAAAACACGTTCCCTTTTTCTAGATTATCATCAACTTGATGTCTAATAAAATTCCAAAGGTTGGGAGCATATTGCCATTAATCTAATAAAACCAGTTTTAAATCATTTAAAATTTTTTCAGGTACATTTTATTAAATAGTTCAAAGTAACTTCATCGTCTAATGTATAAAAAGTATTAGACAACCTCTTAAAAGTTGAAGTCTTACCTATACCCTTAGCTCCAATAACAAAAATTGTGGGTAGACCTATTAAGTAGTTTTTGACAATGAATCAATTAGTTTTTTATCATATATGTTTATCACCATCTTATTAATAGCATCTATTTTACCTTTTAGCACAATTCTATTTTACTTTTTAAGCAAAAACTAATAGCTTATAAGTAGTGATGATGATAATAGAACTAATATTATAAGTAATTAAAACCTTATTATTTTAATTCATCAAACTTATCTTTCATCGTTGGATTATTTTTAGTAAGTTTTTTTACTGATAAATCAAGGGCTTTATTATTTGCTAGTCTTAAATTCTTTTCCGAAGATAAAAGACTTTCTTTAGTCTTTTCAAGATTTTTAATAGCTTTGTCGATTTCATCAATAGCACTAGTAAATTTACGACTAGCAAGATCATAGTTTTTCCCAAAAGAATCTTTAAATTTAAGGAGATCTTCTTCAAAATTAGTGATATCAATATTTTCTTGTTTCATTAAAGCAACTTCTTTCTTAAATTGCATTGATTTTAACGCAGCGTTTCTCAATAATGTAATAATAGGAATAAAAAATTGTGGTCTAATCACATACATTTTTTCAAACTCATAAGAAACATCAACGATACCATTATTATATAAATCACTATCAGCTTCTAAGAGTGATACTAAAATAGCATATTCACATTTTTTATCATGACGATCTTTATCTAGTTTTTTAAAGAAATCACTATTTTTATGTTTATTATTAGTTTCTTCATTTTCATTTTTCATTTCAAACATAATCGAAATAATTTCTAAACCATTCTCATCATATTCTTTATAAATATAATCGCCCTTTGTACCATCAATGCTCGTATCATTATCTTTATTAAAATAAGCCATTGGAAAAGCACTCATTCTAATTTTATTAAATTCATTTTCACAATGAAGTTCAAGACTTTCACCAATCATCTTGGTTGATTGTTTAGCTTTTAAATCTTTATAGTAAGCAACCATCTCTTCTTTTTCTTTAATTTTGTCTTCATACTTTTCTTTAAGCGTTTGTTTTTCTAATTCTTTAGTTGTCTTATAAGCCATTAATTCATTTTTAAGTTGCTCAACTTCTTTTTCTTTAAATGCCATAACTTTATTATTTTCTAGTTCATTTTCTTTTTGAATTAAAGCTTCTTTAGCTTGCAGTTCTTTGATAAATAGTTCTTTATTATTTAACTCAGCTTTCAACTGGTTTTCAATACTATTTAAGGCTAATTGTTTTTCTTGTTCATTAGCGGCTATTTTCGCTTGTAATTCTAGTAATTTCTTTTCATAATTACTTAATTCTTCTTTTAATAAACTATTACTCTTTTCTTCTACTAAAGAAAGATCTTTAGCATATTGTTGTTCAATATTAGTTAATTCTTTAGCTACTTCTTTAGCAAACTCTTCATTTTTTACTTGATTCAGAATAGCAACATAGTTGTTTTCATCAATACTGAAGATGGTTCCACAATTAGGACATTTAATTTCATTCATTTTCTTCTTCCCCTTCATTTCTATTTTACTAAGTAAAGTATTCTATTACTAATTATTACTTCATTATTATCTCTCAGTATAACATATTATATTACATTATAATTGTTTGAAATTTAAAATAATTTAATTTTTATATTCCCTAAATAAAAATACTAATATTCTAAAAATATCAGTATTTTAAACTAGTCTTACTTAATAACTCTTTTTTTATAACATAATGCTAAAACGACACTTATTAATCCTAAAATAGTCATAAAGAGAAAGGCAATATTAATCCCATAAAGAATATTATCATTTTGATTAACTTCATGACTCATATTACTGGCAATACTCATTATTAAAACTGATAAGGAACTCCCAACTGAGCCAGCAATCTGTTTTATCGTATTAGTTAAAGCATTAGCATCAGGAATGATACTACGATCAATGCTAACTAGTCCAGCACTTGCAATAGGTGAAATGACCGCCGCCACACCGATTGAACGGATTAAATAGATTATCATGATATTGAACTTAGAAGTTTCCATACTTAAATGCGAAAACATAAAAGTAACACTACACATAATTAGTGAACCAACAATCGCAAGAACTTTAATACCATATTTATCATAGATTTTACCACTAACTACCCCTAATAAACCCATTACTAATGAACCAGGCATTAAGAGCATGGCTGCTTCCATTGGTGAAAAAGCTCTAATTCCTTGCAGATACATTGGCATCAATAACATTCCACTATACATTGCCATCGTGAAGATGATATTAATAATTAAAGCATAGGAGAAATTAAAATCAAGAAAAGTTCTAATATTTAATAATGCCTGATCTTTCATTTTTAAACAGTGTCTGCCAAAAATAAAAAGAATAATTACCGCTATGATAATCACCATTAATTTTTTATCACTGATACCATATAATAATAAGCCAAATCCTAATGATGAAAAGATAAATCCAACTAGATCAAACTTAGGTTTACTAGTAGTATTCTTGAATTTAAAAAAACATATTCCTCCGATTAAGACAATAATCTCTAAAAGAGCCATGGCAATAAAAAGACTATGCCAATTATAATACTCAATGATAAAACCACCTAAGCTTGGAGCACAAGCTGGAGCTAAAATAACACCTAAGCCATAAATACCCATAACGGTACCTCTTTTATTAATCGGAAAAAGATCAGTAATAATATTTAGCGTTAAGGGTAAGGATATCCCCGAGCCGATCGATTGGATAATTCTTCCTAAAAATAATAAACTAAAACGATGAGATATACCACAAAGTAGTGAGCCGATAATAAAAATAATTAACGAACTTAAAAATAATTGTTTATAAGTATACCTTTTTACTAAATAAGCACTTAAGGGAACTAATATCCCACATACTAAAATAAAACCTGTTGATAACCATTGAGCTAAACGGAGATCAATATCGAGATCTTCCATAATAGTCGGTATCAACATATTAATAATTGAATTATTAGAAAACATGATAATCATTCCCGCCATTACTAAAAGTAACATTATCATAATTGTTTTCTTATTGTTTTTCACTAAACCACTCCTTATAAATAAAAAGAACCATCTATAAAAGAAGATTGTTCTTCGTGTTACTATTATACCATTTTTCTAACAAACGTTCAATAAAATAATTTTAAAAAATAAGTAATTAATCATATTTTACCGGTTTAAAATTACCAAATAACTTCTGTGATGAAGTCACATTCACAAAAACATTTTCATCAATTTCTTCAACTAAATCACGGATATTATTAACTTCATAAGTTGAAACAACTGTATAAATAAAGTTCTTTTCTTCATGAGTATAACCACCATAAGCTGGTATAACCGTAATACCATGAACTCCTGTTTCTAAAAGCTTTTTAACAATATCATCACCTTTATCACTGATAATGGCTAAGGTAACTCGTTGATAACGAACATGAATAGAATTGACAATCTGTGATGAGATAAAGGTTGCAACCAAAGTATACGCAGCTATTTCAATACTAAAAAAGTAAGCTGATATCAAGATGACAATACCATTTAGAGCCATCATATAACCACCAGCACTTACTTGTTTTTTTACAGAGATATATAAGGCAATAAAATCAGTTCCACCAGTACATGCTCCGGCTTCTAATGCTAGACTAATTCCTAAACCATAAAAGACCCCTGCATAAATAGAATTTAATAAAATATCATCAATTAATTGTACTGAAGGAATTATAGTTAAAAAGAATGAAGTTAAAAAGACATTAATAAAACTAAGAATGGTAAAACGTTTACCAATATTATTATAACCCAATAAAGCTAAAGGAATATTAAGAATTAAAATAAAGGCTGATAAAGGAATAGCTCCTTTAGTAAGAATATTGACCATTAACCCAATACCGGTAAAACCTCCTGATAATAAACCACTACTCTTATAGAAACAATTTAAAGCAAACGATTGTAACAGTGCAGAAACAACAATAAAAATACCAATTTTAAGCCATTTCTTTTTATTAATTTTCTTGATATTGATTTTCTTCATTATCATCATCTCCTTAATCTTAATTTATTGATAATTGGTAATAATCCTTTAAGCATCTTTTTTTGTAATTTGTTTTTCAACTATTTTAGAAACAATATATATTATTATTAAAAAAATAACTGATATCAATCCTTTAAAAGGATGATTAATAATATCCAATAACGATGAACCCATATAAGAGAACATGATTATCGCTACTGCTCTTGAACAGAGAATTAAATAAATAAATCTTTTTACTTTCATCTTCGAAAGAGCACAAGCATAATTAAGTAGAAAAGTCGGCAAAAAAGGCAGACAAAATAAGATAAATATTTTAGCTATTTCCGCCTTTTCAATCCAATTAATAAATTTATTGATAATCTTATTTTTCTGATATATTTTTGAATTTAAAAACCAATTAGATAATAAATGTCTAATCACTAAAAAAACAATAATTGTTCCTAGAGTCGAACCAATATAAGTTAAGAAATAACCTAATATTCCAAAGTTCATGACATTAATGCCGGCAATAGCAATTAAAGGAAGACTAGGAAAAAGAGCTTCAGCTAAAGCCATTGCTATTGCTCCTAGAATACCAAAATCACCAATTTTAAAAATCACTGCTTTTAAAATATCATTCCATTGATAAATAAATTCAATATCCATAACTTTCTATCTTCTCTTTTCTAATAATATCTAAATCTAAATATTTACGATATTGTTGTAAAATAGTAAACTTGGAATAATCAGTTTTAATAATCATCTTATCTTTAAACTTAATATAAGTATGACCATCATCTTCATAACACGACAAATAATTACGAGCACTAAACCAAAAACTACCACCATTCTTCGTATTACTTAAAGGTATTAAATAATCATTAACATGATTTAAGAATATCGGTGGTTTTTTGATATTTTTCATACTCGCTAAGCTTGCTAGAATATTACTTTGATAGGTCGTTCCACTTAAACAGCATAAAGAATCTAAATATTTAAACATACTCGTACAGAAGCTTTGTTTAATTCCCGCACTTAAACAGATAACTCTTTGATTTTGTTCATACACCACATTATGTATCATCTTCATCTCTCCATAAAGTATTATATTTAATATTAAGTATAAATTTCTTCTAAGATTGTATTAATATCATTTTGAAGTACTTCCATTTGTTCCTTGCTCGCTTCAAAAGAATTTCGTTTAACTTGTAAATAGATTTTTATTTTGGGTTCAGTACCACTTGGTCGAATAGCAATCCATGAATCATTTGCAAGAAATAATTTAATAACATTAGCTTGTGGTAACATTATTTTAACTTGCTCATTCATAGAATAACGAAGTTGTTTATTATAATCCTCTACCGCTACAATATCAATATTTCCAATACTTTCTAATTCTAAATTACTAAAATAGTTCATCGTATCATCAATCCGCTTCTTAGCAAATTTTGAATCTAAAGTTATTGAGATTTGTTTATTTAAATAATAACCATATTCATGATATATTTGTTCTAAAACATCTAATAATGATAAATTTTGAATTTGATAATAATTAATCATTTCACAAATTACTAAACTAGTAGAAACAGCATCTTTATCTGCAATATAAGGATCAATTAGATAACCAAGACTCTCTTCATAACCAAATTCATATTTAAATTCTTTAGTATTTTCAAACTCATTGATTAATGAACCAATATACTTAAACCCCGTTAACACTGATAAATTATATAATTGATACTTAGCTGCAATCATCTTTCCTAAATCACTAGTTACAATGGTATCAATCATTAAAGAATTCTCTTGTAATAAATTCTGTTTATTTCTTTCTTTTAAGATATAGTTTAATAATAAGGCTCCTAATTCATTACCTGTTAATAATTTAAATTCATAATCTTTTCTAACACATACCCCAATACGATCAGCATCTGGATCACTGGCCAAGATATAATCAATGTTTAATTCATGAGCTTTTTGAATAGCTAAATCATAAGCCTCAAGACTTTCGGGATTTGGGTTAGGTACCGTTGTAAATTCTGGATCAGAAACAAGTTGTTCACTAATATTAAAAACATGGGAAAATCCGGCTTTGGCAAGCAATTTAGGAATAACTTGACTCCCTGTGCCATGCAACCCCGTATAAATAATGGGAAAAGAACGATATTCCAGATTTTTATTGATCATTTTATCAAGGATGACATCAATAAAAATATCATCATAAGTGTCGCCTAAAATATGAATTAAATTATCATTATGTTTAAAATTATGTAGATCTAATTCTAATTCATTATGAACATTCTCGATATATTTTTTTATTAAATCAGCTTCTTCAACTAAGATTTGACAACCATTTTGATCATATACTTTATAACCATTATAATCTTTATTATTATGGCTGGCCGTAATATTAATCCCCCCACAAGCATTAAAATACTTAATAAAGAACGATAATTGGGGAGTTGGACGCAAGTCTTCAAATAAATAAACTTTAATATTATTAGCCGCCATTAAATTAGCAACAAGCCCGGCAAATTCTTGCGAGAATTTACGATTATCATAAGCGATTACAATCCCTTTTTCATAGATACTTGTAAAATGATCTTTTAAGTAATTAATATAACCAAGCGTAACCTTAGCCACAACATAATGATTCATCCGATTACTTCCAGGACCTATTTTAGCTCTTATTCCCGCTGTTCCAAATTCAATTTCCGAAGCAAAAGCTTCTTCTAATTCCTTTTGGTCCATTAAAAATAATTGTTCTTTAATATCCGGATTAATAACATAAGATTCAATCCATTTTTGATATTCTTTATTATTCATTCTTCCACCCACTTTTAATTATTATAACAAATACAATATATAAATAATATTATTATTATGCATTTTTTTCATTTTTATGAATTTTCTGTCTTATTTAACTTATTTTTTATTTGGATAATAATAATTGGTAATAAAGAAATGATTACTATTCCCAAACCTAAGAAAGTTAAATTATTTTTTATGATGGGGATATTACCAAAGAAATAACCGCCAAAAACAAAAATACTTACCCAAAAAAAAGCACCAATCACATTATATGAAAAAAACTTTACATATTTCATATCACCAGAACCAGCTAAAAAAGGGGCAAAGGTTCGCACAATTGGTACAAAACGAGCTAAGACAATCGTCTTAGGACCATGTTTTTCAAAAAAAGTTTTCGTTTTTAAGATATGTTCTTTCTTAATAAAACGCGATTTATCATTGCTTAAGAGACGATGACCTAAATATTTACCGATGGCATAATTACAGGCATCTCCCAAAATAGCAGCTAAAAAAAGCACGAAGAAAATAACTAAAATATTTAAGGCCTTTAAAGCCGCTAAAGCTCCACAAACAAATAACAATGAATCACCAGGCAGGATTGGCATAATTACTAAGCCAGTTTCACAAAAGATTATTAGAAACAAAATAAGGTAGGTAATTGAACCATAGTTATTAATAATTTCTATTAAATGTTTGTCAATATGAATAATAAAATCAATTATAGTCCCCATATCATTACTCCTTTTCTTAAAAAAAAGGCTTACCAAAAGCCTAAATTTTTACTACCTCATTAACATCTAATTCAATCGGTGTTTCACGACCTAACATATTGATAGTAACAGTTACTTTACCTAGCTTTAAATCTAAACTAGTAACCGGCCCTATTTCTTTTGCGAATGGCCCTTTACTTACTTCGACAACATCACCAATCTCAAAATCAACACTAAGCTCACTTAAGCCCATTTGGAAGAAAATATCCTTAATTTCTTCCTCACTAAGTGGAATCGGTTTAGCACCTTTACCACTTGAACCGACAAAACCTGTTACATTAGGTGTATTACGGACAATATACCATGCTTCATCAGTAATTTCCATTTGAATTAAAACATATCCTGGGAATATTTTCTTTTTCTTAATTTTACCATCAGTTGTTTTTTCATCAACCTCTGGGACAATAACATTCTCAATAAGATCTTGTAATCCCATTGAAGCTGCCCGTCTTTCTAAATATTCTTTAACTTTATTTTCATAGCCAGAATAAGTGGTTACTACATACCAACTACGATTTGATTGTTTAATTTCTTCCATTCTATATCCCCATAACTCTCATAATATTATTGATAATAAAATCCATAATCCAGAATATTGCAGCAAAAATAGCACAAACAATTAGCACTGAATAGGTCATACTAGCAAGATTCTTACCTTTCGGCCATTCTACTCTTTTTGCTTCCTTAATTACATCACTAAAATATTTTCCCATTTTAACCACCTCTATTTACTTTCTTTATGTAGGGTATGCATATTACATTTAGGGCAAAACTTTTTAATTTCTAATCTTTTTAAATAAGTATTTTTATTCTTATAAGTTGAATAATTACGTGATAGACATCGCTCACATACTAATATTACTTTTTCACGCATTTTTTCACCTTCTCCATAATAAAAAAGACTTTTTATGTCTTTTTTTATTATACTCAATAAATATAGTAATGTCAAATAATAAATGTGTCCATTATTTAAACAATTAAATATACCTTTATTACTACTCTATTTATAACATATTCTTTTTTCTTGAGCTAATTCACCCTTGATCTCTTCAATTTTTTTGATATTTTTAAATAAAATATCAGGTATGAATATTTCATTTACATGGTGGTTATTATAATAACCACTTGAAAGATTAATCCCTAAAACATTACTATTTTCTGATAAAACAGCGACATCGCTAGATGTACCATTACTATATTTAAAGCCTGCTCTCTCTAAAATTTTAAAGACCTCATCATTACTATAATTGTAAGTAACGTAATCATTCATTCCGGCACGATCAAACTCTATCCATAAGTTAAT
>JAITPK010000023.1 GCA_031289475.1 Mycoplasmataceae bacterium
GTCACTATGCAAAAGGTGAGTGAAAATATTAAAGATCAAACACGTCGTTCGTTAGAAAACATTAAAGCAATTGTAGAAGACGCTGGTGCGACATTAAAAGATGTGGTACGTTGTGGTGTATTTTTAAAGAACATGGATGACTTTGTTGCCATGAACGAAGTGTATGGCGAATATTTTAATGAATGAAAACCAACACGTGCTGCAGTTGAAGTAGCGAGATTGCCTAAAGGTGTTTTAATTGAAATTGAAGCAACTGTTTATTTAAAAAAGTAGGCCAAACTTGAAAAATCAAACATCTAAAGTTAAAAGTGTAACTGATTTACCAAAGAAGAAACAATTAGGATTCATGTCCTGCATCGTTGTTGTTATTGGTGCATGTATTGGTGCTGGAATATTTTTTAAGAATGGTTTGATTTTAACCAACACTGGTGGTAGTTTCATCCTTGCCATTGTCTGCTGATTGATTGGTGCCGTTGGTGTCATGGCAATGGCTTTATCTTTAACCGAAATTGTTTCTGGAGTAAAAGGCCAATCTAATTTAGGCATTGCGGCTTGAGTAAAAACATTTAATTCCAAATTTTTATATCAGGCATGTAAAAACTTTATAGCTTACATATATACGCCACTAATTTTGGTTTCATTATCCTATTATTTTGTTCAAGCATTATTTAATGGTATTGGTTGGTTTCCACCATGGTGAGGCACTTCGCTCATTGCACTTGGTGTTTTGACTTGATTTTTCTTTGCTTCTGGGTTATCCGTAAAAATGTTTAATATTCAAAACTGAATTATTATGTCTTTGAAATTTTTCCCACTAATTTTTGCTATTGTTATTGGTTATGTATTTATAGGAGTTGAAGGACATGCAACAATCATACCAACTCCAGAAAAAAATCCTACAGCCCTATTAGATAATTTAAGTCCAATTTGTGGCATTATGGCTTCAATTCCAGCTATTTTCTTTGCCTTCAACGGTTTTTATTATCCCGCTAATTTAACTAGTAGCATGAAAGAGCCGCGAAAGTTACCAGTTACAATGATTGTTGGTTTAATCATTGTAACTGTAATCTATGTAGGTATTAGTGTATCGATTATGTTGTGTACAAAGAACGGACAAATATCTGGATTGTCAGATTGATTAAATGACCACAATGTTGGGTGAATTTATACAGTAGTTAATATATTGATTGGTGTTGGTATTTTAAGTGTAATTAATGGAACTGTAGCCACTGGTGTAAATATTTATCATGATTTGCTTAAAGATAAAGAATTATTGTTTAGTAGTACAATGGACCGATTTAATAAAAAAAATGGTGATAGTAAACTTGGCGCTGTTGTTTATGGGTATATTGTTTTTATAATATTTTTTATAATCTGCACAGTGATCGGTTGCTTTTTTGATGACACTAGCAATATTCTGAGTGGCACACCAAAATGAGGTAAGGAAAATGCTGGTATCTTTTCTTTTGCGGATATTGTGACCAACTGGGTTGTCTTATTTATCTTTGTTTTTATTGGCATAGCAATAATTGGCTGTTTAAGAAATCGCAAAACTCATAAAGTGGTTGTTGCTAGAAGTAAAATTTTCATGCCTATGGCAATCATTAGTGTGATATTGCTTGCTATCAGCACGCTTTATTTAGTTTCTAGTGTGTTTGTTAATATCGGATTAGTTATTTCATACATTGTGCAAAATAAGTATTCCGACCCGGAAGTGCAAACAACCGCTTTAATAACTGTAATTTTAAGCGCAGTTATGCTTTTTGTTTATCTTGGTGTGACTTTTATTCCTTCACTTGTATCAAGACAAAGACTTAAACACCAACACGAAGCTCATTAATTGTTTCTCTTAGATTAACAATACCTGGATAAACAATTACTAGTTGACGGCATTGTTGTTTGATATCAACATATTTAATAGTTTTAGTTTTATTGATATTAATGTACTTATCCATTCAATCAAAAGTTAATAAATAGAATTCGTCGCATCATGAGAAATGAACTACTACAAAAGACAAAGAACCATTTCTAAAGGCAAGTCTTAGATAATCATATTGATGTTCTTTGATAAGATCAATAGTGAAATTTGGATTATTAGTTTGTTTAACTTCAAACTCAATGTGTTTATGATTAACAAATCCACAGTAGTCTACAGTAGACTTGCTTAACAGTTTACCAACAATCATACTGCCGTTGATGGTTTTCACTATTTTAATGGGGATATTACGTTTTTCAATTAAACAAAAATTATTGGCTAAATAATAGTCAATTGTTCGATTAATAATTTCTTCTGCATACATTCCGCGATTAGCGTGCATAATGTTTTTGATCTTTTATATTTGGATCTTCGTTGTATTGCTCAATCCCAATCATTTTCTCTTGTTGTTATAGCTTATCGTTATATTAACCTCCACTATACTAATATGCTCAAAATAAAAAAATGACTAATTTATTTTCAAAAAATAAAAATAACCTATGTATTACATACATAGGTTAAATTTACATTTATATTTTTAAAATATTTTTAGAAATTATGGGAATGTTGGAATATTTATTTTTTATCTCACATATCTTAAGACTAAAATGGCAATGTTTCAAATCAATCCAACTAAATCTACTAATAGCCTAAAGCCGAAGATCATACCAATATTTCAAACAATATTTCTATCATCAGTAGCAATAAATTGTTGAGTTTTGCTAATCATTGATACATCAAAGATTGTATAAAACAAGAATAACAATGTTGACAAACCAATAATCAGCGTTCACATACCGCCACCCATTCAACCACCGGCTCCAGGAATAAACAAAGTTATCATCATAGCAAGCATACACATTGCAAAGACAATCATGAAACCAATGCTCATATATCCAACGAACTTACCAAAACTAATCATTTGTTTAGTTGATAAAGATTTACCAATTAAGGCACAAATTAAGAATGCAACCCCACCGGCCGCAAAAATTAATAACAAATAAGAAACACCTTTGCTAAGACCAAATTGCGCGTAGAAAGCAGTGAATAAAATTCCGAATCCTGCGCCTTCGGCAATAATGTATATTGCTCACATGGACAAAACTAAGCTTTTCTTAACTTGTCCCATATTTAAAAAGAACTTACCGTTAACAACCATTGACAAAATCATTGCTACCAAAATCAGATGGCGAGGGCAATTTAAATGCAAAGTTATTGT
>JAITPK010000068.1 GCA_031289475.1 Mycoplasmataceae bacterium
TTTGCTTTAAACGATGATGAATTACATTCTTCTACTTTGCAACACATTCATAAAATATTAAAAAAGTAAACATAAGTAGATAGTTAATCTGTAAAACCCATTATATAATTGTCCAATGGCTATTTTAATTACTGGCGGAGCAGGGTATATAGGTTCGGTTGTTGCTGAATCGCTTACAAAAAATAATACTGTTGTTATCCTTGATGATCTTTCAACCGGAAAAAAACAATTGGTAAATTCTAACGCGATATTTGTTAATGGTAGCATTTTGAATAAAAAATTACTTAACAATATTTTTTCAAAATATCAGTTTGACATAGTTATACATTTGGCAGCCAAAACCGTTGTACCAGAATCTGTTTTAAAACCGAAGCTATATATGCATGTAAATGTTGATGGGACAAAAAATATTTTATCTTGCATGCATAAATACGGATGCGAAAAGATTATTTTTTCATCGTCTGCCGCAGTTTATGGTGAACCCAAGTCAATTCCGATTAAAGAAAGTGCTCCCAAAAAGCCGTGCAACCCCTATGGCACCTCAAAACTGCAAGCCGAGCATCTAATCCTCAATAGTCACTTAAAATACTGTATTTTGCGTTTTTTTAATGTCGCGGGAGCCAGCCACTCTTTAAAATATGGAATGACGAAAGACAAACCAACACTATTGGTAGCGGCAGTCAACAAAATGTTGATATCTGGCAAACGTCCAATCATTTTTGGCAATCAATACAAAACTAAGGATGGTACATGTATTCGAGATTACATTCATGTTGAAGATTTATCAACGGCATGTCAATTATGCATCAAGTATTTAAAAAAACATTCGACTGGTATATTCAATTTGGGTTCTAATAAAGGGCATAGTGTTTTAGAAGTGATTAAATTGGCATGTAATATCAATAAAGTTCCTTTACAGTACGATATTAAACCTAACCGTTTAGGAGATCCTTCAGTATTGCTAGCATCAAGTCAATTAGCTAAATTCCAGCTAAAGTGAAAACCAAAATTTGGATTGAAGGATATGGTTTGAACTGACTACAAATTCAGAGTAAAGAATCATTTGAAATAATATGAAAAAAATCATAATTTTGGGTTGTGGAATCTCTGGAGTGACTTTAGCAAGACTATACGCTGAGAAAAATTATCAAGTAGATATCTATGAAACTAGAGACCATATTGGTGGTAATTGTTATGATTATTACGATAATCATGGCATTTTGGTGCACAAATATGGACCGCATATTTTTCACACTAGTAATGAGATAGTTTATAAGTTTATCAATCGTTTCTGCAAACTCAATGGATATATCAATAAGGTAAAAGTAAAGGTTGGTAACAAAATTGTGCCATTGCCTATTAACTTTAAAAGTATTAAACAAATTTTTCCGTTGGAAGCCAACTATATTATTAAAAAACTAGTTAATCTATATAGGAATCAGAAAACTATCACTTTGAGCGAATTGCAAAACATTAAAGATAAGAAAATACATTTACTTTTTAAATACATTTATAAAAATGTTTATGCAAACTACTCACAAAAAATGTGGAGTGTACCAATTAAATTATTATCAAAAGATATTATTAATAGAGTTCAAATCACATTGAGTTATGGAGAATCATATTTCCCAAACGATAAATATCAAGGGTTGCCTAAAGAGGGATACACGAAATTCATTGAGAACATGCTCAACCATAAAAACATTAAGATTCATCTTAAAGCCAGAGAAGATATTTTAAAATTCAAAGGCAATATGACTTATATAAATAACATCAAATGTAATGATAAAATTTTTTATTGCGGATCTATCGATAGATTATTTAAATATAAATTTGGTAAATTAAATTATCGAAGCCTATACATACATTTTCAATCTTTTAAAAAAAGTAAATATCAACCATCAGCCATTGTCAATTATCCATCTCACCCATTAATGACGCGCTGTTGTGAATATAAACAAATGACATTGCAAAATTCTCAGTGAACAACAGTCAGCAAGGAATACCCAGGTAAACATTCCCTATCGTCTTGGAAATTTAAAGAACCCTTTTATTCAATAAACGATGAAAGAAATAGAAAGTTGCATGATATTTACAAAGGAAAAATAAAACGTTATAAAAATATTCATTTGTTAGGTCGGATTGCTGAATATAAATATTTTGATATGGACGATGCAATTCAAAATGCTATGCATCTAGTAAAAGCAAATTAATATATATAATATCGTTTAAATGTCCGCGACCGTTTCCATTCTTACAGCATGCTACAATTGCGAAAGTACTATTGCTAAAAATATAGAATCGTCATTAAAACAAACATACGACCAGAAATTAATAGAGTTGATTTTTATTGACGACGGTAGTACAGATAAGACATTGTCAATCTTAGAAAAATATAAAAAACTATATCCTAGTAGGATCAAGATGAGTAGTCGCGAAAATAGAGGTGTATGTAAAACATTTCAGGAACTAATCGCGCAGGTTAACACCGATTATTTTATTTTTGCTGATGCCGATGATTATTTATCGAATACAGCCATTGAAAGTTTAGTTTACGAAGCTAAGAAAAATAATGCCGATATTTCTACAGGCAAGACAATCGGCATTAAACCCAATGGCAAAATGCACTCGCTAAATTACAATAATAATTTTCGCAATAATATGTCTGCATCTGCATTTGTTTTGCACAATGCATCATACATTTGAAATTTATTAATAAAGACAGAATTTTATAAGAAGTGTGAATATAAGTGGCCTGAGCAAGGAGCAAGTTCTAACATATTGGAAGATTGTGCCGTATCTCGTTGATTGTTTAATTGCACACAGCAATTGATTGGAACCACACGAAAATATACATATTATTACACTCAACAAAATGCAAATAAATTTCGTTCAAGTGGATGGCATCATACAAAAACCAACCAATTAATTAAAAGCATGGATATTTTTTTAAAAATGTCATTAATAAACCATCAATATTCGGTTTCTTCTAAATCAACAAGAGCGATTATTGATGACTTTATATTTTTCACAGCTATTACTATTATGTCGCTTGTCTATATTAACCCACTCCGCTTTGCTTCAGAAAAGCCAAATAAAGATCAAAAAAAACAATATTACATTGATTTTTTTAATATCTTAAAGAAGTATGATATTAAGTTAAAAACACCAAAAAAATCATTTTGAAAAAAAATGGCATACATTTCTATTTGATGAAATTGAAAAGTTCGTAAGGGGCATTAACCAATGAAAAACACAACTTTGAAAAGTTTTAGTATCGTGACTGCAGCCCATAATTCGAGCGCTTTTATTCATAACTGCATAGAATCAATTATTAATTCCAACTATGATTTAAATAAAATCGAACACGTCATCATTGATGATGGTAGTGTGGACAACACAAAATCTATTGTTTTGAAATACATTTCTAAATACCCACATATTAAATATGTTTATAAACAAAACGGTAATTGGGGCAGCGTTATAAATTATGTAATTGATCACCGACTTGTGAATAATGATTATGTTTGTATATTAGACTCTGATGACAGAATTCACCCACAAACATTTCAAAGAGCAAATAAATTATTGAACGATGACACTGATTGTGTGGTGGGCTCAATTTATTGATGAAATGGTAAACGAACCACTTTGTATACATCGTCAAATTTGTTTTTGTTTAAAAAGAAATATACAAAGAAGTTACCATATACTGTTTCGGTTTTACCAGCAACTTTTATTATTAAACAAAACATTTTTTATAAATCGATGCACCTATTAGAAAATGTTCCACACCAAGACACAATTTTATTAGCATCATATTTTAATAACATTAAAAGCATTAAGTATACACACTACCCCTTCGTTTATTATTGATCTACACGTGTTGGCAACACTATGGTAGATATAAAAGATGATAAAAATATTTTGATTCATCTCGCCAACTATAAAAAATTGTCAGAAATGAATATGCCTCATTTTTATGTTTGATCATTATTGTCGTGAAAACACATGAGACGTTATATGAAACAAAACCAAATAAAAATACACTTCAATGTAAAACTTAGTTTCAAATGGATGCCAATATGAGCTAAACCATTTTTCTGATTAGCATATCTGCTTATAATTAAACATTATTTCACATTTGCTGATTCTAAACCAACCAAACCATAATGAATATTTTTCCTAACGATAGCCTATATGAAGAGAAGGCGCCCTTAAAGGGCTTTAAGTTTCCAGTGCCAATAAGCTTCGTAAAACCTGAAATTCTAACGGATTCGTCAGGTGTTTTTATTTTTCTTGGCGGATTAGACACTACAAATTCACAAATTCGATTAATGGATCATCCATTATTTCATAAGCACTTTCTTGTTTCGTTTGAGCGGATGGGATCATTTGAAAATAAAAACAAAGCGAAAAGGTGAATGAGATGTTATGTTGCTGAATTACATCAAGTTATTAATTATTGTGTTGAAAAATTTGGGAATCGTAAGATTTATTTAATTGGTGAATCGTGAGGTGGTGGCATCGCAATTGCTTATCAAAAAAAATACTACAACGCGATCACTAGTGTTTATGCATGAAACATACCCAATAGAGTTAAAGATACAAGCAATCGTGGGCTTATGCAAAAGCTGGCTATAGTTCCGTCAATGTTTTGAAGCATTTTATTTGGTGTAGTGACTTATGACCCACATGTAGATGTCGAAGAAATAGATTCATTAACTACAAATCCAGTCATAAGTCGTATTAAGAAAATTAATGCTAAAAAATATCGACGTAATAATGTAAGTTTGCTAGCAGCTTGATGAGCTATAAGACCAACTTGAAAAGTTATAAAAAAAACATTGGACATTCCAGAATATAAATTATTTTACATTCAATCCAAAGATGATTTGATGATGGATGAAAACTTTTTTAATAAAATTAAAATTGCAGATAGATATAGCAAAATTTCATTCGTGGATGGCGGACGCCATATTTTATCCGGCGAAGAAAAATGATCTGAAGAATTGTTTAAGATAATTGAGCGCTCAATCTAAAATTACTGATAGGGATGGGGTTTTGAATTTTCACTTTTTTTAACAACACCAATGAAACCTGTTTGAATTATTGAAAAAGCAATACCACACATTAGAAGTATTATTCGCGCGTTACCATTTTTAATGATATTCATTTCACTTCTGGTTACAATTCTTAGTAACCCATTTATTTCGATTTTTTTGGCGTCATGAACTAATTTATCAATGTGAAATTGTCGTTGTCATGCATAGTAAAATTTAGATTTATATAGTAAGAGTAATGGTAAGAAAAACATTCCACGGGCTATTGTACGTAGAAGTCGTGAACGATTTTTCGATAGAACCTTGTTAGATTTAATTGAACTAATTGCTTCCAGCGTTCGTTCAATATCATTTATGTGTAGTTTCATTTGCTCAAAGGATGTTTGTTGATGATTTACTCCTAAATGATACAGATACAAAATATTTTCTTTTGGCAGAATGGCGATTTGCTTTGAATTTAATATTGCCTTATAAATAAGAATATTATCACCAAACCTAAAATTTTCAGGCAATGGCAATATTTTCTTTAAAAAATTCAATCTAAAAAATAGGCAGTGATGTGTCAATGATTTTGAAAGTTTGTAACGATCAAAGGTTGTTAGTATGATTTTTGTTGTTTTACCAAAATTTCTTTTAATAATTTTGTTTTTCTTCTCCAACAAAAAAGCAAACGATGATAAAACTAAATCCACGTTTTTTGGTATCTGCTTTAAAAATTCAATATTAATTTTTAATTGGTTAGATATGAACGTGTCGTCAGCGTCAAGAACTTTAACAAAAGTGCCGTGGGCGTATAGTTTTCCATAGTCAACAGCGCTAAGTCAGTTACCATTTGGTTTTTTCACATACTGGATGCAATTTGGGAATGATTTTAATCATGGGGCAACTACTTTATCTATATTTTCGGTTGAACCATCATTCACTAAGATTACCTCAATCTCGTTGCATAAATTAAAATCAATTGACTTTAAGGTTCTAGGAAGAGTTTTGGAAGCGTTGTAAATTGGAACTATTATGCTTAAAACTATTTGACTCACAATAATTATTATACCCCTAGATGGTTTTTTATTTAGTACCGATTATGTATTTATAAGCAAAAGAAAGAACGCAAATATAAATTGGTGTAACTATAATTCATACTATGAATAAAAGCAAAGGTGACATTGAACAACAAAGTAGTTCAAAAACCTTCTGGAATAAAAAGAATTATATTATTATCACGTTAGCGATTTTGCTCACAATTATTATTCTTGCACTAACATTTGTTTACATATATCAAATTAATTGGGAATCTTTATTTTCCAACATGAAATCTGGTTTTAGTACTAATATTGGTTGGCTGTGATTTGTCATACTTGTTGCCTTTATATTTTGAACTTTTTTCGCCAACGCTTTTACACTAACTATAAGACTTCGTCGCGAAGGCATACGTGTTCCATTTTGAAATCAATTTCTTTATACCATTACTGTGTCGTTTCTTAGAGCCGTTACGCCTGCTAATTTTGTTTCCGATCCGTACACTGTTTTTTGATTAAAAACTTGTGGGTTATCTACTTCTAAAGCATCGGCGCTTATGACTAATAATGCATTGCTGTGAGAAATTATGCAAATCATTGTTACTATGCCTTCGTTCATTTGAATATGTATCAATGCTAACAAATTATTAATACCTTCAGATCCGAACACAAGTAAGCAAATGGGAACACTTGTGTTCTCGTTTATGATTGTTGGAATAGCAATAGATTTTCTTGGACTAGCTTTAATGTTCATTAGTGGCTTTTCAAGAAAATTACATTATTTGCTTTCTAGAATTTTTAATCGTACCAAACAATTTTTACATTTAAAATATCACACAAAACAACAAACTTATCAAACCTATGTTGTTGAAGCGACACTCCAAAGACAATTTGTTAAATATTTTAATGACTGAAAAATTACATTAGTAGTATTGGGAGTTGTTTTTGTAAATGAAGTTTACTACTACATTACTATGATTATTGCTTTTGATTTTTTAAAAAGCGGTTATCCTGGAGCAACTGTGGATTTTTTAGAAGCCTTTAATTTAATCAACGTTGGTACGACAGCAAATAGATTTTTTCCATTGCCTGGAGGCGAAGGGTCGTTGGAAACAATATTAATTACTTTCTTTAATGCTTTTGACGGTGTTAAAGTTGGACCAAACGATGATAAGAATCAATTTGTGGTTAACTCTGTAATGATATGAAGAACGTTTACACAATATATTCCTGCGGTTTTGGGTTTATTTGGATTTGGAACACTAACGATAAAACAAATTCAACAATATCGTAAGAAAAAAATGCTAAGGCGGTAAATGTTAAATCAATGTGCACCCGTACGATGGCATGCACACAAGAAAGCTAAAGCTTGGCGCATGTCCGCGCCTTGCGGCCATGCGTACTACAAGCATGCTTTATAATTAACAAGCACCCGTAGCTCAGTTGGATAGAGCACAAGTTTCCTAAACCTGGGGTCAGGAGTTCGAATCTCTTCGGGTGCGCCAAATAAAAACCACCACATTGTTGGCGGTTTTTTTATTTGATGATTATTAAGGTTAAATTGTCTTTTTTATATAATCAACGATTTCATTTACTTCTTTTAGTGATGTAGATGTTCCACTAGTTATTGCGACATGCTTAATACCAGCAAATGTCATTTTTTTGATATCTTCTTTAGAATTAACCAATGCAACATTAATATTTCGTTTCTTAGCCAGATTTACAAGCTGGTTAACATTATTAGAGTGTGAGTCACCAATTACCAATAATAAATCTACCTTTTTTAAATTTAAGATGTTTTTATGTCTTTGATTGGTAGCATCACAAGTTGAGTTAATATAGTTGACACTTTGTGTTCTAACTGATAAGGCGGCTACTACTTCATTAACATCATCCTTGGCAATAGTGCTTTGATTAATAAGCACGTAGCGTTTATTTTTATCAAGTTTCAATTTTCAAATGTCAATTGCTGATTCGACAATTACCACACTACTATCAATTGCTAATATTGCGTTCGATTCCGGATGATTCTTTTTTCCATAATAGATTACATAGTCGCCTTGCTTTGTGAGCTTTTTAACTAGATCTATATTATTTTTAACATATTTGCATGTTAGATCATAAAAGTTTTTAAAATAGGCACTACCATATCTAATAGCATCATATGGTGTTCCGTGAGCTGATAGAATAACGACAGTGTTGGGGTCCTTAATCGATTTAAGTAAACTTAAACGTGAATGTTTGGTATCATCAAGCACGATAACACCACGGTTGGTGAAATCCTTTATCAAATGTTTGTTGTGAACAATTCATCCAATCAAACAGATTTTTTTATTTTTATGCTTTTTGATGATTTGATTCAGCTGTTGCACCGCAACTGCTACCCCTTCGCATCATCCATAAGGATGTAAAACAGTAATTTTCATCTTAGTTTTCTAGCTCGAGATTCTTCAATTTAAAAATCGTAAAAAATAATTTCCACGGAGTACGTTTAGATATTTGAGTTATTTGATCGAAATGTGAATTATAAGATTGCATTACATTATTAAATTCCTGCTCAGATCAAGTTAATATATGAAGAAACTCAGTAGCCATTTCACGATCACAATCTTGATTAGAATCGACTAATTGCATGATACCTTCAATTTCTAATTCAATATTTTTGAAGTTATAAATTGTAATTTCTTGTCCGATGATATCTCGGCAAAGACCTTCAATAACCGGCGGGAGCGTTTTATGATATTTAATATAAACAACTGCGATAGAGTTTTGACGAAAGCGTACCAACTTCATTAAATTGAATTGTAACAATGTTAAACTTTCTACAATTCTTTCAATGTATCGTTCATATGTACGCTTTAAAAAGATGGGATATATCAAGAAACAACTCAAAATAAATAAGAACTTTTCTCAATGGAATCCAGGGACTTTTCAAATGTTATATTGCTTGTCCATGACCATATATTATATTTATATGTAGTTACACAACTATAATTAATAAAATATTATGGATTTTAAAAATACGCTAAATATCCTAACGACCGATTTTGAAATGAAGGCAAATTTGAACACCAAAGAGCCTTTGATTCAAAAACGATGACGTGACGAAAAAACTTATCAGAAGGTTTTAGCCAAAAATGAAGATGGCAAAATTTGAACATTACATGATGGTCCGCCATATGCTAATGGCAACATTCATGTTGGTCATGCATTGAATAAGATCATTAAAGATGTAATTGTTCGTTATCGCAATATGCAAGGATATTATTGTGAATACATTCCAGGTTGAGATACTCACGGATTACCAATTGAACACGCTTTAATGTCTAGTGGTGCTAACAAAGACCCAAAACTATCGATTGTCGAAAAAAGAAATAATTGTCGTGATTTTGCTAGTAAATTTATCAACTTGCAAATTGCACAATTCACAAGATTAGGTTTATTAACTGATTTTCAAAAAATTTATCGAACTTATGATAGTGATTATGAAACTAGACAACTAGAACTTTTATTAACCGCCATCAATCACAAACTAATTTATCGTGACCTAAAACCTGTTTATTGATCTTGATCAAGTCAATCCGCTTTGGCTGATGCAGAAGTTGAATATCGTGACATTAAATCACCCAGTGTTTACATTGCGTTTAGTGTTGTTGATGGTAAAGGACTATTAGACCAAAACGATAAATTAGTAATTTGAACCACTACACCTTGAACAATTCCTAGTAACTTAGCAATTGCAGTAAATCCCAAATTTACTTATGTCAAGGTTTCTGCTAACGGTGATAATTTTGTTGTGTCCAAAGAAAGATTAGTGGCCATTGCTAAAGTTCTTGGTTGAGCAAAATATGAAATTATCAAAGAAATCAAGGGTGATAAATTGGAAAATGTGACATACAAACATCCACTATATGATCGTGTTTCACCAATTATTTTAGCATCTTATGTTTCTAACGAAGATGGTACTGGCTTAGTGCACAATGCTCCCGGATTTGGTGAAGACGATTATCTTGCATGTAAAAAATATGGCATCGCACCATTTTCACCAATCGATAATTATGGGAAGTTTACTAAAGAAGTTAATGATCCTACGATTGTTGGAATATTCTATAATGACGCTGACAAAATTATTTCCGAAACATTGTTAATTAAAAAAGCTTTATTGAGACAAGAATACATTATTCATAGTGTGGCACACGATTGAAGAACTAAAAAACCCGTGATTTATCGTGCTACTAAACAATGGTTTATTGACATTAAAAAAGTTCAGGATGACATTTTAATAGCATTAGAACAGGTTAAGTTTAAGAACGAGCAAAACCGTAAGCATCTTGTTGATATGATGAAAAATCGTACTGAATGATGTATTAGTCGCCAACGTGTATGAGGTGTGCCTATTCCAATCATTTTTGATGAAAAAGATGAGCCAATATTTGATTTTGAATTAATTAGCAACATTATTCGTATTCTCCAAACTGAAACATCCAATGTCTGATTTGAAAAACCAGTGGATTATTTTTTGACAAAGCACTATAAAGAGAATCCGAACCACAAAAAATATCGAAAAGAAACGGACATTATGGATGTTTGATTTGATTCTGGAACATCTTTTACTTTGTTAGAACCAAATAGGTTAAATTGTCCAGCAAATCTATATTTTGAAGGCAATGATCAGTATCGTGGTTGGTTTAATTCGTCAGCCATAAATAGTGTTATTGCAAACAAAAAGGCACCGTATCAAATGCTTTTAAGTCACGGAATGGTTCTAGACGAGCAAGGCCGAAAAATGTCAAAATCGGTCGGTAATGTGATTGATCCATTGGTTGTTTGTGAAAAATATGGCGCAGATGTTTTAAGACTATGGGCCGCTAATACAGATTATCAAATTGATGTGAAAGTATCAGACAACATTTTATTACAAACTACAGAAATTTATCGCAGGTTACGTAATACACTGTTTAGATTTTGTTTAGCGAACACATCTGATTTTGACATTTCAAAGAATGGTAACTATAGTTTTGATGAGGTTGATACCTTTGTTTTAAATCAACTTAGTGACAATATTAATAGAATTAATCTTCATTATGAAAATTATGATTTTAACAATGTTGTCAAAATAATTAATGGGCACATAATTGAATTATCTAGTTGATATTTTGATCTAATTAAAGATGCTCTGTATTGTGAAGCTAAAGACGATCCAAAAAGACGCAAAATTCAAACCGTTTTATTCTACATTTTAAAATCATATTTAATTCTATTAACGCCAATTATTCCACATACATGTGAAGAAACATATAAATTCATTAATTTCCCTCATAAATTAGCATCAATTAATCTTGAAAAATGACTTGATAAATTAGATATAAGAATTACAAAATCAGACACATCAAAATGAGAATATTTTTTCAAAATAAAATCTGTTGTTTACACTGAATTAGAAATGCTTAGAAATACTAAAAAAATCAATAAAAATAATCAAGCAATTGTTGAATTAGAATTTGACAACAAATATCAATTTACTGAGAAATTAATGGCAAAATATTTAAATGTTGCAAAAGTAACGTTTTTAGATGAAAAAGCTACTAAAATTTCAGCGAAATGTGACGATGCCAAGTTAGTTAAGTGCTTACGCTGCTGAAATTATTTTGAACAAAGCGAAATGCAGGATGAACATCTTTGCCGACGTTGCGACTCTATAATTAAAGTAAAATAATTTTTATACATATAATTATTAATTAATAGTATGGTTTTTATTACTTATTTTCGTTTTATCTTTATAAACTTGGCTAAAAAGTGGTCAACTTGAATTTTTGCTGTTTTATATTTTATATTTGCTTTTGTATTTTTATATGTTGTCCCAACGATTGCTAAAGCTGATCCATGATATCTTTGACAAAATACATTGGTAGCTCCACAAATGATGCTAATGTATATCGCAGCGATTTACGGTTCCATTATTTCGATATCGATTTTTAAAGACTACCGTGATAATGGCACCGAATTATTGTTAATTTCTAAGCCAATTGCTCGTGGCAAAGTTATTGTTGCAAAGTTTTTATTATTAATAGTTTTCGACATTGTTTTTGCGCTTGCTGCATGTCTCGTTGGGCTTGTTATTTTTTCTTTTCCAGACTCCACAGCATACTTAGTTTTTTCGTTAATGGTTTCAATTTTCATTTCAACATTTTTGGTAATGTTTATACTTAGTATTTTTGCTACCATCATTTCATTGTTTGCAAACAAAGTATGAACAATATTGGTTACGATCGTTCTTGTCGTTGTATTTACAATTTTGTCAACTGTTAGTAATCTTGCCATTAAAACTCCGGCCGGATTAGCAAAAGAAGAGGGTCATGCCATTATATCTTCCAACTATTTAGGTCGCGACGGTAAAGAACATTCTGTTGGGGCTCTATCACCTTTTTCTATCAACTCATCTGAATCTAGCAAAATATATTTTAGTAATGTTGATGAGGAAAGAGAATTTTGGCACAAATATGAATCAAGATCAGGAGTAAAGATTATTGATGCATTGGATATTATGGGTCAATTTCAAAACATGAACAATATGTTGGAATTAGAAAATGTTCTTACCGATAAAGCTTCGGCATTTTTTGGTGAGAACCACTGGTTTGATTACGAATTCGACGACAAATCAATCGTTGAACATGATGAAGCAGAGCCAATGTTCTATGTACAAATGGCAACCACTGAGAGTACATTGCTTCCAGAAATTAGAAACATATCAGACTTTTTTCTAGGCGAGAACGCCAAGATAAACCAAGCAAAACTGGTGAGTGCTATTTTAAATTTTATTAGTGGAGAAAGAATTATTATGCTTGGTAAAACATCGGCAGATGTTTCTTCAATCCTTACACCTTTTACACTAAAGCAATTTCATGTTGTCGAAAATCATGACGGTTGAATGGGCGCTAGAAATAATTTGGAAAATAAAAATTATGGTGACATTGCAGTAGCTCCATATTCTGGTAGTCCAATCGATAAATTATTTAGAGCAATGCTTAATGCGCAATTAGGCATTAAGCAAGATGGCGACCCAATCAGCAATCCGAACGCTAGATATCAATTTACTGATCTTAATGACCCAAAAGGTAGTGCACTCCATATATTAAATACATGTAATTACTATTGACAGCTAGATGAATTTAACAATTTCGTAGATGCTGGTGACGATGACATTACTGCCACTTTGTACGACTCACTCGAGAGTTTATTTGTCCCTAGGCTCAACCCTGATGTCGCTTTAAAAATTGAAGCTGACGACACTTCGTACTCTAATCTATTTGACACGGCTTATGATTACACATCTTATTTTTCAGACAAGATTAATAAAGCAATGGATTTTCCTCATTTTTGTTTTGTAGGGGCTAATAATGGTAAGATTGGCAGCAGTTCGTTAAATCAGACATTTAAAATAAAAGATCCTGATGACTTATCTAAAAATTTAGAACTGCAAGGTAAGTTAATTCCAGATACAAGTAATTCAAACGTGGCAAGTAAACAATTGATGGACTTAATGGCACAATACAAACTTTTTGCTTTTGAGTATCTTACCAATGTTATTAAGACATCAGAAACCAACGGAAATATTTACAAAGCTGCATACAACACGCCACTAATAGTAGATGGAACGGATTTCGGAGTTGATGCAAATTTAAATTTTAATTCCTCACCATTATTACCAATAAAGGTAAATGCAGATGACAAATACACATATATGGATAGTTCGCTACCTTCGCCATTTGCTGAAGTCCAACAGATCTTCGCTTTATTGTTTGCGATTTGTCCAAATTTATTTACTGATCAATGAATTCAAATTTTAATAAATAGTGGAGTTATTCAATGAAAAGATAACTGAAATAATCCATATTTTTATGATCCTAAGGTGCTTAATGCACGTGCTTTTCTAGATTGATTCATATCAGACCAACGATATGGGTGGGAGAGCGCTACTGATCCATTAGACACAAATATGATTCAATCTTATGTAACCAATCTAGTTACTAATAACGAATCCAGTAGTGGTGTTAATAATTTTCCTGTGGTATACGAAAATTTGTCGACTCCATTTACAACAAAACCATATTACGAGCCATGAGAGATTGCCATTGTATGATTTGCAATTGGGATAATGTTGTCGGCTGCGACTGTATTGATTTATATGAGGTCTGATTTTAAATAGGAGAATGACTATGAAGCATGAAATACAAAAAGAAATAAAAACAAACATAACAGATAAAAAGCAACCTGATGTAATTGTTGCGCCTAGCAAATCTTCAAAAATCAAAAAGGCTTTTTCCATTCGTAAGTACGATAGTAATGACATTGAAGCATACAAAAAAAACAGCGGCACTAAACCAATCTTGTATGTAAAAAATCTTACTAAGAAATATTTTGGTAAAAAACAAGCGGCAGTGAATTCTGTTAGTTTTAATGTATATCCCGGTGAATTTCATGCATTCATAGGAGCTAATGGTGCTGGTAAGACTACAACCATTAAGTGCTTGATTGGTGCCTATGCCAATTGGAGCGGTACTGTTCTAGTTGCAGGTCAAAAAAATAATAAGGAAGCTGCAAAACGGAAATTAGGATACATCCCTGAAAATGCACGTTTTCCAGATCGTTTCTCTGCTTTAAAATATTTAGAGTGAATGACAATGCTTTCAGGACTAAGCAGAAAACAAGCTAAAGAATTCTCTGTCAAGAAAATGAAATCATTGAAAATGTGAAGTTTAAGAAAAAAATCTCCTAATAGTTTTTCGTCAGGCCAGAAAAAGAAAATTTTATTAGCACAAGCCTTGATTCACAACCCCGATATCATTATTATGGATGAACCAGTTGCCAACTTAGATCCCAAAGCCCGTTTAGAATTTTTTGACTTATTATCAGCCCTTAGAAAAAAAGGTAAAGCAATTTTTATTTCAAGCCATGTATTGGCCGAATTAGATCGATATGCCGATTCAGCAACCGTGTTGGATGGTGGTAATATTGTATATAGTGGAACTAAAAAAGAATTGATGAGCATGTTCCCAACCCATAATTATGAAATTAAAACATCTAATGATGAAAAGACCAAACACCATCTTACACAAAAACATATCAAATATGTTAGTAGTGAAAATGGCGAAAATTTAATAGTAACTTTTGATAACGAAAAAATAGTTAAAAATTTTCAAAATTCCTTAGCGCGTGGTGGAATAGTTTTGCATACTTTTATAAAAAAAGAACCAACATTGGATCAAGTTTATTCTAAATTAGTTATAAAAGGATCGGTAGACACACAAAAGGAGTAGGATGTTTAAATATTTTCAATATATTGAATTAAATACATTCAAACGAAAATCTATTTGGATTTCCGCTGGTGTTTATTGATTGTATATTGCCGTCATTATTTTAATTATTCCTGCAATCTTGCAGACACCTCCAGCCATTTTATGAACCAATGGTGTGATTGACCTTCAAGGGTTTTGCATGATGATCTTAGCCATTGTGTGTAGTATTATGGCAGTAGTTATTTTTCGTGAAAGTCGTGATGATGGAACCGAATTAATAATAATGTCTAAACCGATTAACCGATGAAAGATTATTATAGTCAAATTCATTTCCTATTTATTGACTAGCACAATTGTAATTACTGGCGGAGTTATCTTAATGCTTTGTACGTTGTTTTTTGGAAGATATTCAGCAAATAATCTTGATGGTATTGATTATTCACTATTGCCTGGAATGGTAGGTGGATTAATTTTGGCAGGGTTCATCACCATTCTCTTATTTGGAGCTATCGCGATTTTGATTAGTGCTTTTGCTGGCAAAGTGGCAATCATGATTACGACCATTGGGATTGCCATTATTATTAATGTTTTGCAGCAAGTGTTACCATTCGCTGCCACTACGCCTTCTTCTTATGTTAAAAGTAATTATTCGATGGAATTAATGACGCACCGTCCAGTTAGTACTGATGGAAAAATGCATAATTCTTTTAATGCAGAGCATGTTGCTGTGATTGATGGCGTTAATTACGATTCTCTTTTTTATGCAAAGCAAGGACTAGACCATGCAACCGGAGCAATCGCATGTTATGCTAACATTGGTCAACAAATTACCAATTTATATCACGCCTTTGCTACAAAGGAAGAATCGGTAATGGAAAACACTCCGTTCGGTAGTCGTTATGATAAAAAATACACGATTACGAATAACGAAAAAAGTATCTTCCAAGACGCGAATGGCTCTGAGGATAACAAGGACTATGCAAATAGCAATATTCCATGAATTCGCCTAGAAAGTGTTGTTGACCAAGGGGTCTGATTTATGCGATTTCGAATTTATGGTAGTATGGGTATTGAAGGAACTCCTCTGGAAATTAGTTCATTAGCTGGTGCAACAGCTGACACAATGTATCGAATTGAACCAATAAAAGCATCAAGTGTAGTTGATTTAATTGATACGAGCTTTTACAATATTGATGAAATTACTAAATATCGTGATGCGGACAAAGTCAATGAATATGTTGATTGATTAATGCGACCGGAAGATGATCCTGCTGGTGGTTGTGGTATTACACCTGAGTATATTCAGGAAGCCGGATCAAGTGCCATGCAAAGAATCAGGACTCAGTTTGGTGACGATTTGTTAGGAAATTGGATGGCGGATAATGTTCCAGATATTAATTCTCCGCAGAGAAATATTTTAAATGGCACTTGCTTGTTGAACGATGTCTATCCCGATCAAAAATATAATAAAAATATGGATATGGATTTTTTGCAAATATTTTTCTTAATGCAAAAAAAGATTCAACAGCAATTATGATCTGGAATTCAAGGAGATATTAAGAATAATTTTTTGAAACCAGTTTCTAAATGAAACGATTATGACACAGTTGATGATCCATACACACATGCAAAGCCACTTAGAGAATGGTGGACTTCAGGAATTATTCAAGCAAAGTCCAATCGGGCTAAAATTATTGTGCTAAATGACGCAATGTACTGATTACGTTTTTCAGAAGACAAACCATTACATACATATTTTTTACCATTTTCTGTAATTAAAACTACTCCAGGTTGAACGACAGGCTGAGACTATGCTGATCCAGCGAGAGAAAATTGACGAATTAATGACTATCATGGAATCATGGATTGGTCACAAAGGTTTAGTAGTACATTTTCTTATGACCAAACAGAATTAATCATGAGAAATCCAACAATAATTTTTTGGACAACCCTTTCTCTTCTTTTGTTTGGGTTAACAGCGATAGTTTATGCAAGAACCGATATTAAATAATTAAGATTTGGTGTTAACAACATCGTTACATTTGATTTTGAAAAAATCAATTGTGCCGACTTTGAATATCCAAATATTAGTAGTCATTTTGGGTGTGTCCAAAATATTATCAGGCGAAACATCAGAAAATGTTTTCAAAACTTTATGATATATGTTTGTGCAGACAATATCAACTCTAACATTAAAGAAAACCGTGTCAAAATTTTTGGCATGTTCCATTACAAAACACACTTCACCATCTATTGAAGATAAACCACCAAATTTTTCAAGAGGACTATCGGTTTTTTTGAGTTTAATAACTTTAATGTTTGTCTTCTTTTTATTGATGGCCAAGTGACGACGAAAATATGGAGTTTGTCGACTTAAAACATTTTTAAACATCTTATCAATATACTTACGATCTTTTTCGCTTCAATACATAGGGGTATTATAAGTATTAAGTTATAATTATTTTATGCGAATAGTAAAACTATTTGAACGCTCATCGGATCATTTTGGATACATCAACTTCAAACTTAAAGTTGAACTAAAATTACCTTTTGATCGTCTGCAAATGATTTCTAGGAAAAAAATCAAATCATTTTTTGATATTAAAGACAACAATTATTTTTTACGATATCGCTTTGAATTATTAAAACGTTGAATTCGCATGAATGAAGCATACACAATTATTTATGTTGATGGACTGACAAAACTAATTAATAAGCTCTTCTTAACTCACGAGTTAAATGCTTATGAGCAAGAATATGTAAAACATTATCAAGGGGTAGTGTTTGCACAAACTAGAAACATTAAAAATCTTATTGTGGATTTTCCGATATCTAAAACTGAACGAGTTTATTACAAGTATGACAATTGCAGTTTGTATCAGATTACCAATAATAAAATGAAAATAATTCAAAGCAACGGGGAAATATGCATTACCAACCAAAAGATTTTATTAAGCAAAGGAATGGACATTTATCCGATTGAATTATCTTCAATTGTTGATTATAAAATTTCTAAATATGGTTTATTAATCATCACTAAAGAATATGTCTATGCATTCAAAATGTTTGATGACTATATTGCTTATGTGTCTTTTGAAAGAGTACTTAAACTAATGAAAATGGTCATTTAGTATGAATCAACAGCTTGCTTTTAAATTACAACGAATTCCTAAAAAACCAGGTGTCTATCTTTGAAAAGATCGATATGGACATGTGATATATGTTGGTAAGGCTAAAAATTTGTTTAATCGAACTCATCAATATTTTAACAAAGCTAAAGATGGTAAGACAACCATTCTGGTAGAACAAATTCAAGACATAGACTTCATCGTGGTGCAAAATGAAAATGAATCGCTTTTATTAGAAGCAAATTTGATTCGTAAACACCAACCCAAATTTAATATATTACTTAAAAGTAATGGTGGCTATCCATATATTGTGGTTACTAACGAGAAACATCCACGATTGCTATATACCCGAGACTATAAAAAAAATATTGGACATTATTATGGACCATTTGCAACTGCGAAAAGTAACCGTTATGATATGTATGGCTTATTGCTCAAATTATTTCCACTACGCAAATGTAGTCATATACCTAAAGCTAAATGTTTATATTATGATATTGATCAATGCCTAGGACCATGCATTAATGATATTAAACCAAACCAATATACTCAGTATCTTGAACAAATTGATAATTTTTTTAAAGGTAATCCTAAAGACATTGTTGCCGATTTATTCGCCAAAGAAAAAAAAGCGGCTCAAATGTTAAATTTTGAAGAAGCTAAAAAAAATATGGAGCTAATTAATGATATTAAAGAAGCTTCAAAAGAAATGTCAGTGTCGCAAAATATCAATTTAAAAAGTATCTACAACGAGGACATCGTTGGATATTATGTTAAAAATGATTTGATTGCCATTGTAATTTTTTCGTATATCGGTGGTAAACTTCTAACTAAACACCAACAGATTGCCGATTTGTATGGAGATGTTGAAGAAGCAATTAATGAATACTTGATTCAATATTATTATCAAACATATAACATTCCACGCAAATGCTTCGTCAATCTAAAACCATCATCATTGAAACAACTGTCTGCTTTAACCAAATTAGAATTTAATAATCCTATTGCTGGCAAACATAAAACCATTTTGCAAAACGCAGCTAAAAATGCCAAATTATTTATGCAGAGTAATTATTTAATTTTTAAACAACATAAAGCACAAACAAGTGGAGCTTTCAACGAATTACGCAAAATATTATCAATTGATAATTTGACATTAATTCACACTTACGATATGTCTAATTTGTTTGGTAAGGATAAAATTGGAGCGATGATTGCTATTGAGAATGGTACTTTCAATAAAAACTTGTATCGTAAGTTCATTATTAAAGATTTGAATGCTAATTCGGATTATGCATACATGTATGAAGTAATTAAAAGACAATACATGAAAATGATTAAGGAAAATTTAATGCTGCCTAATTTAATTATTGTCGATGGTGGTTTAATTCAAGTAAATGCTGCGATTAAGTCACTTACAGAATTAAATCTGGCTCAAATCATTCCGGTAATTGGTTTAGTTAAAAATACTCATCACCACACTAATGGGATTGTGTTTCCCAATAAAAAAATAATTACATTAGACAAAAAATCTAATGTCTATATGTTTTTGTCCAATATTCAAGAGGAAGTACATCGTTATGCTATCACCTTCTTTAGACAAAAGACAAAGGATTCGGCATTCAAGTCGATTCTGAATGAAATACCAGGTCTCGGTGATAAATCAATTAGCAAGTTGTTAAATCACTATGATAATATTGCTAATATTAAAAATGCTAGTATTGATGAACTTAGTCAATACATACAAAAGGATATTGCCAAAGCAATTAAGGATAAATTAGTCTAACATGAAACGAATTTTAATAATTTCAGATAGTCATGGTATCAATGATCAAATGGTCAAAGTAATAGGGCACGAGTCTGCCGATTTAGTAGTTCATGCGGGCGACTATGGTTGACCTATCAATAAGATGAAACAATATTTTGATTATTTTGTAGATGGTAATAATGACTATGACTGGAAAAAGATGGAAACATTTGTATTTGCTAATTTAAAGTTTGTCTTATTGCATGGTGATGAATATTGATCATGAAACGAAAATAAATGATATGAACGTTTAAAACAAGTTGGAAAAGACCAAGACGCCGATGTAGTTATTTTTGGTCACTCGCACAAAGAATATATTGATGCTGATAGTAAACCATATTTAATCAATCCAGGTTCTATTTCCCTGCCGCGGAATGATAAAATGCATAAGAGTTATTTGATTATGGAAATTGATGGCGGAAAAATGAATTTTCTAATCAAACATATTTAACCGATTTTTGCATATGGATAATTAAAATTAAGAATTAATAAAAATTACGAAGCTAAGTACCAATCATAAAATTATTGCACCATTTAAGTTTCTTAATATGCAATCTGAATAGCGTTTAGATTTTTTCAAAAATTCTTTTAAAAAATTTAAATTAATATATTAATTTAATAAAAATAGTTTTAAAAAAACGCAAAGTTTATGTTAAATTATTTAATGTAAGTCGTTGTTGATTGACCACGCAACATTAATAAAGATTGAAAAATAACTAATTTCAACCGTGTTGTATGAACCAAAACCAATTTCAGCTTGCAACCTTTCATGGTTCAAATAAAAACAAGGCGTCGCGAACCTTGTTTTTGTTTTTATCTTAGAATATTGACTACGCAGTTCATAGCGCATAAAATATTTTTATATAATAATTCTAATAAAGCATTAGAAAGAAAATTATGAAAAAATTAAAACTAGTCACAACACTATCTATTGGTCTCATCGGTGGAGGGTTATTAACATCTATTCCATTAATTGCTGCGAATTGTAGTTGTAGCCCAACACCGACTCCGGACGAGAAAACAATTGAAATTAATAATACCAACGTTGCTGGTTATTTAACAGACTCAAATAGCCAAATTTATTATGACGGCTCAAGCTCTTACATAGCCGGGAATCAATTACTTAAATTAAAAGAATTTAGTGAGGTCAATGACAATATCACTCATTTTGTAATAACTAGTGACATTAACTTTGGTTTTTTAGTGGATCCCGATATGGATTGTCACATTAGTGCATCAAATGGGGCCATTATCACTTGTAATGGAGGACTAAACTCGGCAGATGGTGTATTTGTTGGTACAACCACCGACAATTGCTCTGGTGTTTATACAAAAAATCTAGTAATTGATTCTAATGTGACATTTATGATATCAAGCCCTGCCCACGCCACCGGCGTCTATTTCAACTCCACCGCCACCAACTCCACCCAAATCATCAACGGTACTTTCACCATCTCCTCAACTGCCTCCTTCACCGAAGATTATTACTCCGCCTACGGTGTTTGCTTCGACTCCACTGCCTCCGGATCCATAACCGTCAACGGAACATTCGCCATCTCCGGGTGCATCGCCTATGGCGTTACTTTTGCCGACGCCGCCACCAATTCCACCCAAATCATCAACGGCATCTTCACCGTCATAGCAGATAGTTGAGTTTACGGCATCGTCTTCAACGACACCGCCTCCGGTTCAAATCAAACCATCAACGGTACCTTCACCATCTCATCAACTTCTGGTAACGCCTCTGGTGTCTACTTCAACTCCACCGCCTCCGGTTCAAATCAAACCATCAACGGTACTTTCACCATCAAATCAGCTTCTTCTTCGTACAGTTCTTACATCTACGGCGTCAACTTCTACAGCGCCTTCTCTGGAACTACCACCATCGAAGGTGCCTTCACCATCAAATCAACTAATTCTAATGTCTGTGGTGTCTACTTCGGCTATACCACCTCTGGGACTCTCACAATGAATGGGACACAATTCTTTTCTAATAAAGCACCATCGATATACTGAAATTGACCAACAACTAATAATCCCAACAAACCAACTTGAAATGATGCGGTTTTTACCGGTAATTTTATCTCAGATAGTGGTGGAGATTTACCAGGTGACAATCTATCCTTGACATCAATTTCTAATAAAAATCCATCACCTGATTTTACGATTCAAGTAATTGGTGATACGAATATTGCCAGTAGTAAAGCAAAATTTAATGGTGCTTATAAAAAAGCTTTAGATGATTATGTAAAAAGTGATTACTGTGGTTCAATTGCTAAAAAATGATTAAACGTAATTATTGACGCAATACCGTTAAGTTAAAATCCGTGTTCAAATAAAAACAAGGTTCAAAACCTTGTTTTATTTTTATCTTATGGTATTGGTCACGAAGTTCATATTACAAAAGATATTTTTATATAATAATTCAACAAAG
>JAITPK010000014.1 GCA_031289475.1 Mycoplasmataceae bacterium
TATTTGCAACTATTATTGAAATCATCATGTGTGCTGGAATGACGATATACAACACCATATTGGCCTTCACTTTATTTAACGATGCCAATATTAGTTTTAAATATCAAGACTTTTTAGCAACAATGGGAACTTTTTTAGTCTCATTGATTTTGGTGTCTGGATTAGGTTGGTGTGTTACCAAAATAACTTTCTTTCTAGCTTCCAAAATCATGAGACATAAGCCAAGTGCTGTGTTTAAAAACAAACATAGTCAGAAAATACTGATGGGTACGCAAAGTGAAATTTTTAGAAATAGGCGTCGTGCAATATTGTTTATTGCGATTACTCTTGCCTTAACCATCATCATTATGTGCACCATGATGTCATGTTTAGCAACAGTTATGTATAACGATCGAGTTCATGCTGATTGAAGCAAATTTGGTAATCAATTCTTAACCGCTTGGTGACACAATGCCTGTTTGGTTGTGCCACTTCAATTAGTAGTTTGTCAGCCAGTTGCCAAATTAGTTCTTAAGAAATATCAAAATCGTAAAGCGAATACACATACTAAATAAAAAATAGTGGCATAGCCACTATTTATTCTATAAATTCATCATTACAGCGGTTCTGGCAGGAAAGGGAGACATACGAATATAACCATTATTACGTTTGCTTGCCGACGATGTATAAGATTTTGAGGGGGACGAACCACCGTTTTGAGAATTGCTAGATTCCTTCGCTGTTACTGCAATGTTGGTAATCGTATCCACGGCCATGATTACGCCCATGATCAAGACCCATAGCATCATTGGACCGATACCGCCAGTTGTCTGTTTTTTAACAGCTCCTGACATTTTTTTCATTTAACCTCCTTCACTATACTAATAGTCTCAAAATATTTTTTTGTCTCATTTATTTTTAATATTTTTAAATAACCTATGTATTACATACATAGGTTAATTTTTGAAAAGCAAAAATCTAGTTTAAATGAAAATTTGGTCAATTTGTTGGAATATCCAGGAGTTTGCAATTAAAAAACCGACGTATTTTTGATATGGATAGATTGATTTTAAAGTATTGTACTATATAGATACAAGGTTAATTTATTTATTCTTTTCTTGTAGTTTTAAGCACAATTCAAAGAACATTTTCAACTGTAGATAATTAGATTTTCCACCTGTCTTGGATGTGTTCACTTCATTAAACATGACTATGTCTACTAACACTTGCTGATACATTTCGGGTTTGTATACATCTAATATATTATTAATTATGTTGAAGCGTTGGTCAAGGTTGGAACAGTAACGAACGTGCTTTCTCTTAAATTTTTGTAAATATTCATCACTGGGTTTTTGTTGAATTAATTTATCAAGTAAAGATTGAAAATTCTCGTTACGGAAGTCTGTGACACTTTTTTTGTTCTTATTTACCAAATATTTTGCCAAGATCAATACAAAAAAATGAAATATGGACAAAAATACTAAAACTCACGATAAAGGAATGGCCTCTGGATTGTTACTAAAGAACACCGTATCATTGATTGCATGGAACACAGTGACAGAAACTGCTAAGGTGATGAATAACACTAGTACAAATCCAAGCAATACATAATTAGTCGCTTTAACACTCATTTTGGTATAAAACTTAGCTTTAGAGTTTAAATAAAAAAGATAAGTAAAGGCAAAGACTACCACATATAAGGCTGAAATTAAAACAAAAAATACTACCAACCCAGGCTGAAAAGATTCAAAATCACTTTTTAAGTTAGCACTAATCATTATTCTTCTCCAAATATTTCTAAAGCAGCTTGTTCTATAGAATTATTTGCCTTTAAAATTTCTTTGAGCGGAGCAATATCGGGCTCTGCGAAAAATTTGCCTTGTTTTTTATACAACATGAATTTTTGACCAATTTCTTTCGCCTTATTTTTTTCAAAGCCAATGATGAAAATTGGATGACCAAAGTATTTCTTTAGTTCGATTAATAAATCGTACTCGAGATTTTTGGCATTTAATAGTTCGGCGTCCACATCATCATCAAATAGCAATATGACCCCGTTTTTTGACGCAACAAGCACTTTACTTGCGCAAGCAATATAGGAAAGAACCTTTGGCTTATTGGTTTCTTGAGCAAAATCAATAAGTTCTTTCGCTTTAGTAGCGTAGGTCTTACTATTGTTATATGCAATGTTGTGAAACATTTCTTCAATTGAAGAGATTTGTTTGATGGTAACTGGTGTGCTTTCAACTTTTGCGACAGTTTGTTTAGGTTTAATTTCGCTAGTTGTAAAAGCTTGTTCCAAACTAGGAACATCGTTTGTTTTGCTAACTTGTTTTATTATTTTTTTTGGAATCGTAATCGTTGGTTGTTCTTCGCCGATTTTGAAAGAACTAAAAATGGCAATTTCAAAATAAAAACGAGTATCACTTGTGCTGCGCATTTTCATATAAGCTTCTTGTCAAATGTTAATTAGTGCAACACACGCTTTTTCGTCAATGTTAATTTCATTAATGTTTTGTGTATTTAAATGTTTGAGAATTGAAATATCTTGTGTTTGTTTATAAATTAGCTTATCAATTAATAAACTCGTTAAATCATTAGCCAGTTGGGCAAAGTTAATACCGTTTTGTTCGTATTCATCAAGCAACTTGATTAATTTTTGAGTATTTTTTTCTAAAATTAAATTAATCAAGTTTATTTTATTTTGATTATCAATTAAACCAAAAACATTATTGATATCGTTTAAAGTAATGTTGTTATCTGTGTAAGTTGCCATTTGTTCTAATGTACTTAGAGCATCTCTTCCTGATCCATCAGCTAAATCAATTAATTTATCAATAGCATTTGTGGCGATTTTTATGTGTTCAATTTTTGCGATATCTTCAATCATTTTTGTTAAATGTTGGCGAGTTAGGCGATTAAATAAAAAGTGCTGGCATCTTGACAAGATAGTTGCGGGGATTTTGTGCATTTCCGTTGTGGCGAAAATAAACACAACATGTAGTGGCGCTTCCTCAATTGTTTTTAACATCGCATTTCAAGCAGCTGGTGTTAACATGTGTGCTTCATCAATAATGTAAACTTTCTTATTCAAAGATGTTGGTAAAAATCTTACACCATCAACAATGTTGCGAACATCTTCGACACCATTATTACTAGCAGCATCTAATTCCATGATATCAGTAGTTTGATTGTTGTTAATAATTGTGCAATTTGTACACTTATTACATGCATCACCATCAATGGGGTTTAAACAATTAATTGATTTAGCAAATATTTTAGCACTAGTGGTTTTACAAATTCCTTTAGGTCCAGCAAAAATGTAGGCATGACCAACTTTGTTGGTTTTAATGGAATTGGTTAAAGTACGGACAATAAAATCCTGACCGATGATGTCAGCAAATGATTTTGGACGATATTTACGATAAAGGGCAATGTGTTGCATATATTAAACTCATCATTCCTTTCAATTTTGATAGTCTGGTAGCGCTGGTTTTCCATCGTTGTAATAAGTTGGTTGCATGTATGAAAGTACAACATAAGGCACTTTTGCTCCAAAGAACCCCCCCAATGTATGATTTCAAACAATGATGAACAAATAAGCAACAATGATTATAAATACAATTCATATTGTTACTAACTTGCAATAGTATTTGATTGGTTTTTTTGAATCATAATGCAAAGCGTGGATATTATCGGTATGTGGCTGGATGCCTAATTTCACATTTAACAATGTAAATCATTTACGAAACATGTTTGGTAGTTTACTATATCCTATTCACCATCAAACCAGAAAAACTACTGGTAATGTTGTAATTCAGTCAGTGAAGTTATGCTGTTTCAATAAAAATGTGCTAATTACTACATAAGTGGCAAAAGTCGTTCAAATTGAAAAAACAATTCATTGTGCTCTACCATATTTCTTATCAGTGTGTTGTTTTGGCATAAATGTTGCCAAAATAAATATGTAGGATTCAATACAATGGCCAGAAGGCATTTCACCATATGGAGCAGCTGTTTGATATGTTTTAGCTACCATTTTTTCAAAGAAATTTAGATTGGGGTTGTCTACATTAAAACCGTGATTTTCAACTTGATCATATTGCAATGCAGCGGTTGTCGGGAAAAGAAGATAGCTTACAAAGTAAATGATACTAATAATGAAATTAGCAGCAAATAATTTTCAAAAAGCACTACGCCCATATAAACCATATACGACAAACGGCATAATTGCCCACGTGACCACAGAAGGGGTATAACATAAAACTAGCGGTGCGACAAGGGGTATTTCATCGTCGAATTTAGTACTTATATTAAACCCTTTGACGTGTGCATTTTCAACAATTCTAATTATAAAATCATAAGCAAAGTAATTAAATAATACGAAAATTAATAAACATGGTGCAATACACTCAAGAGTTCAGCGTAAGGCTCGCTTCCCTCAATTTTTAGAAGTCTCAAATTTAAAAAATTGGGTCTGTGCCATAATTATTAATAATATGCTATTTTTTGCTTAA
>JAITPK010000034.1 GCA_031289475.1 Mycoplasmataceae bacterium
CCACTTAGCATTCATGTAGTGAATGCTGTAGAAAAAATTATGACTGCTAATATTTCTGCCAACTCTCTCAAATATGACGGTACAGGTAGTGCCACTCTTACTGTTAGTGAATATAACTTTGATTGAGAAGACCCTAGCATTTCTGGAGATGGTTGAGCTGATTTTAAAGACATCACTTGAACTGGTACTGGCAATACTAGAACAGCTACTTTGGAATTTAATACAACCACACCTACCAAAACAGAATACACTCTAACTTTGACAATAACTTCTCCAAGTGTGAGCACCACAGTTGGTGTGCCAATTAAACCATATGATTATCTTCCTGTTCCAATAAACACTTATTTTTATACTTTTGATGGGACTGGTGCTGTCACTGGTTTTGCTCAAAGAGTAATTGATGCTCCAGCTTTGTTAAACCCTTACACCACAATGGATTTGTCAAATAGAGTTGTGGCTGGTTATGATGCCACTGCAGGTTCAATGTTTGCAGCATCAGTATTTAATACTTGAAAACCCACTACCATTAATTTATCTGGCACTAAGTTCTTAAAAAATAATTCTAATCAAACTGGCAATAGACTTTTTGCAGGTTGTAATTTGAGTGCAGTAAAAAATCTGTACCTTCAAGGCGCAGATTTTGCTAGTGATTTAGTAGGTTCCACAGGCACTGTCTACACAGCTTTCTACACATTCCAATTAGCCGATCTTTCAGGTCTCTCTTCTCTTTCATTATCAGATGCAATCTTTGCTGTTGCTTCTATGACAACAGGTGTTGTTTCCACAGCCAACTCCACATTCGCATCAGCCAATCTTTCAGGTCTCTCTTCTCTTTCATTATCAAATGCCACGTTTGCTGTTGCTACTATGACCACAACAAGTACTTACTCCACAGCTTACTTCACATTCAATGTAGCAAATCTTTCAGGAATGACCTCTTTAAACTTGGATGGTCTTGCTCAAACAGGAACCAACACAGGTACCAATGGGTTGAATGCAAATACTTTCAGCACCATCACTAAAAACCCTTCTTGACCAAACCCACAACTCTCCATTCATGGTACCATTACTCAATCAGGTTGATCCCAATTTAACAGTTGATTTGGCGCTAGTAACTGAGCATACACTCAAGGTTCATAAACCAAGCCACTGGCCAACTTGCTACTTGATTTGGTGCTAATAGATGAGCCTGAACCACTTAATTGATTCAAAAGCCATCAAAAAAAAGTGAGATGGTGGTCTCACTTTTTTATTCTTTCATTTTGTCATATTTACTATGCTTGACTATTCTTTGTCTTTTAATTTATTCTCATTTCTTTCCATAACATTGAAAAAGAAGGGAATATCTATATGTCAAAAACCTACAACCTCTCAAGCCAACATCTTACTTAATAAATTAGAAAAATAACGAAGTGAATAGCCTTAGCAATATTTACTAATATTGTATTTTTCATAGATAATATAATCATAAACATGATCACCATCGAGAGAGAGAGCAACGACGTAACCAATACTTTTATTTTTCTATCTCAACAAGACCCTAGTGCTTACTAGAGTCTTGTTTTTTTGTATGGTGTAATAAGGAAAAAATAATATGAGCATAAACAAAGAAACAAAAAAACGATTTCATTATCAGCACGATAATAACAAGAAAAAGAAACACAAATTAGCTTTAATCATTCTTGGCAGTGTGGTTTTATTAGGAGGCGTAGCTTGCGCAATTGCTTTGCCGCTTACATTTTGTAGCAAACCAACACCCACACCACCTGAACCAGTTGAAAAACTGTATACCATCAAGACTGATGGAACAGATGAGTATTTTGATATCAATGCCTCTAATTCATTAATTGGTTTTATTGGTGGCAATATGGGTGTAAAAGATAAGAATTTTTATAGTAAGAAATACACTGAATTAATTATCTCTTCTGGTATAGATTCCATTGGTTTCCGTGCATTCCGTGGTTGTGCCTCTTTTCGTGATAACACCCAGCCCATAAAGGTGGACTTCAATTTGCAATCGTCATTCACCTCTATCGGTGAATACGCTTTTGATGGTTGCGCCGGGATAATTGGAGTAGATTTTTCAAAAAGTGCTGATAATGCAATTACTGATTTTATTGGCGAATACGCTTTTGCTGGTTGCTCGTTGAACAGTATAATTGCGGGCGGCACTATTCAAGAAGTAGAATTAAGTGAAATGTGAGGCACTGGGCTACATGTTTTTGCACGCGCGGGGTTTGTTCCAAATTTTATGGGTGGAAGTGTCGACACTCAATTAAACTATACAAATTGCGGTTGTCTAGCATATGGTACTTTCGCTCCTGAAGCTGATTTTAGTATATTCATCAGCATTAATGCGTTCGATGGTTGTATGGGAATTACTACTGTAGATTTTTCCAAAGTTCTAGATGAAATCAGCAACATTGGTACTGATGCCTTTCAGGGTTGTGCATTATCTAACATCATTCCCGGTGGCGGGGTTAGTGATATAACTCCTGGTGGATGGGGTGACATGCATATTTTTGGTTTGAGCTATTTTGTTCCTAATTACACAAGCACGGACACCATTCCCCTACATTCCTCAGGCTGTGGTTGTCTAGCGTACGGAACTTTTCACCCAGTTGGTGGTGACGCCATCGGTGATTGAGTTTTCTCTGGCTGTGCCGGAATTACTGCCGTAGATTTTTCTAATTTTTCTTTACCAAATCAATCTTCTTCTATTGGTGCTTATGCTTTTTGAGATTGCATGGGAATTCGCTCTTATACGTTTGCAGATACTCAAATATACAGTGCTCCTTTCACCATCGGTTCTAGTGCATTCTCTAGTTGTGCAACTACGGGTAAGGTTATTTCTGATTCTATCGACGTTGCTAATGGACTATTGGCATTAATGATTGCTTCTTCTAGCAGTTCAACATCAACCTGAATGAGTACAGATTTCTGAATTCCTGCTACCAATTAAAAACAATCCAATTGATACTCGCTTTAAAAATTAAGAACATAAATAACCATTACTAATGTTTATAATATCGCTATGTATTCTCGTGGCGAAACCATTATTCACTTAATTAAAGATGAATTAAAAATAGCAATTAATAAACAAAGCAGTCTTATTAATGATTCTGGGGTTAATGTTGATGATATTAACATCCAAGTCGAACAAACTAAAAATCCTAAGTTTGGTGATTATGCCACTAATACCATCATGTCTTTAGGTTTGCCACGAGATAAAACTATGGAACTAGCACAAGCGGTTGCTGATGCATTACCTAAAAAATATTTTAGTAGTACTCAAGTTGTTAACCCAGGTTTCATCAATATGGTTATTAACCCATCATTTAATAACAAAATCATTGATGAAATATTAGATGTGCAAGACCTATACGGACAATTCGCATCTAAAAAAACATTCTATAACATCGAATTTGTTTCTGCTAATCCAACTGGGTTATTACATATCGGTCATGCTCGTAATGCAGCCATTGGTGATTCCTTAGCACGAATCTGAAAAGCATACGGCATTAAATTAAACCGTGAATACTACATCAATGACAGTGGTAATCAAATCGAAAAACTTGGTATGTCTACTTTAATCCGTTACAAACAATTATGTGGGTTGGATGTCAAATTACCAGAAGATGCTTATCATGGTTCTGAAATCATTGATGTAGCCAAACAAATTCAAAAGCAAGCTGGTGATCAATATAAAAATCTTGAATGCAATGACATCAAAATTACGGGTAATGCTAAAGATGCTGAGTTCTTTAAAACTTTTTCAAAGAATTATTTACTGGACATTATTAAATCCACATTAAAAAGTTTTGATGTGAACATGGATATTTGATTCAGTGAATCTTTAATCTATGAAAAGAAATTAATTGACACAACATTAGATATTCTAAAGAATCGTATTTATCAAAAAGATGGAGCCACATGATTAAAGACCACTGAATTCGGTGATGATAAAGATCGTGTATTAATTAAGAGTGATGGTAGTTACACTTATTTCATGCCCGATATTGCTTACCATAACATTAAGTTATCTCGTGGTTATGACAAGATTTTCAACATTTGGGGTAGTGATCATAAAAGTTATGCTGATCGTATGAAAATCGCTATTCAATTATTGGGCTACCGTAAAGACCAATTAGAAACATTAATTATGCAAATGGTTCGTTTAGTAAAAGATGGACAAGAATTTAAAATGTCTAAACGTAGTGGTAATTCATTAACCCTACAAGACTTATTAGATACCATCGGTAAAGATGCCGCAAGATGGTATCTTGTTAGTCAATCTTTATCCACCCATTTAGAAATTGATGTTACTAAAGCCACTAGTCAAAATAACGACAATCCCCTTTACTATGTGCAATATGCTCATGCTAGAGTTAACCAATTAAGTAATAACACCAAATTTGAACAACCAAAATCATTTGATTTATTGACAACACCAAGTGAAGTTGCTTTAATAAATATGCTACATTTTTATAAGCATACAATTGAAGTTATATCCACTTCTTACGAAGTAAATAAAATGACTTTGTATCTAACTAACTTGGCAAAAGCATTTCACTCTTGATATGCTAATAATAAAATATTAGATGACGCCAATAAACCATTAAGCACCCAAAGACTTTATTTGGCTTTAGCAGTTAAACAAGTTATTAAAAATGGTTTAGGTTTGTTAGGCATTATTGCCGTTAATAAAATGTAAGAAGGAATAAATATGTTGAAAATAATTGATCATCCCATCGTTCGTGTTAGTCTATCCAAAATGCGTAATAAGCACACGGACTCTCGCGACTTTAAACAACGTTTAATCGAGTTATCACAATTTCTAAGCTATGAAGTGACACGCGACTATCCAACTGTGTCTATTCCCATTGAAACACCAATCACCAAAACTAATGGTTATAAACTGAAAGACCAAATTGTTTTAGTACCGATTCTGCGTGCTGGATTAGGAATGGTGGAAGGGTTTAGCGCTGTATTACCATCCGCAGCTTCTGGTTTCATTGGTTTATATCGTAATGAGAAAACATTAAAACCAGTACAGTACTATAGTAAGATGCCTGAAAATATTTCAGGTGCTAATGTGATTGTTCTTGATCCCATGTTGGCAACTGGTCATTCAGCATTAGCCGCTATCAAAATTATCAAAACCTATAAACCTAAATCAATTAAGTTTGTTTGTGTCGTGGCTGCTCCTGAAGGTATTAAAGTGTTAACTAAAGGCGCTCCTGATGTGGATATTTACACAGCAGCAATTGATAAAAAATTAAATGAAAAAGGTTATATTGTTCCAGGTCTTGGTGATGCTGGTGACCGTATTTTTAAAACCAAATAAAAAATATTCCAGAAATATTGGCTAAAGTTTAGTAAAACAGGATTTTCACTTATCAAAAATTAACCTATGTATTACATACATAGGTTATTCAAAAATATTAAAAATAAAAGTGACATTTTATTTTTTTCGGTCTATTAGTATGGTATGGAGGT
>JAITPK010000050.1 GCA_031289475.1 Mycoplasmataceae bacterium
TTCATATCTTTCTAGTTCTTTCATGTTTATGTCTCTCATTTTCTTCACCTCATATGGTGATAATATTAGGACATAATCGCTGTGGAATTGGTTAGGACAAATTCCCTTTGGAATCACACAAAAAACACATAACACATTGTATTGTAATGTTTAATGATAGAATGTTATCATGTCAAATTCATTTCTTACATATTTAGTCTATACAGGCGAAACTTTCTTTGTTGACAAAAAACCCTTAGATCCATCTAAAGCAGCAATTATTAATAAGAGTTTTCAAGCATCACTATTCGACGATTTAACGAACGATCCAATCCGAACTATATTTGATGCATCTTTTGAATCTGATTGAACGCAATATGATGTTTCCATTGTGTTTTTATTAGAGGTTGTTAAGGAGTTTGTTAATCTTCTCACAAAAAGCGCGGACGTTGAACTTACTAAAAAAGTTCCAAGCGTTGAAGACGCATTTTTATTTGATTTGTCCAAGAAAGCTCCTTTTACATACGGATGCGAATTTGTAAATATTTTTTGATTAAAAACCCTATGAAAACAAATTTCCGATTATTTTGAATTAGCCATTTCAAAATATGACGGTACCGTTAATGATTTTTTTCACAGCAAGAACCCTAAATTAAATTTGCCGAGTCGAGTTTATTTCCATTTAGTTGAATATAAAGACGATCCTGAATATGAATTTGCATTTTTGGCTACTTATGCCACAATTATTGGCAAAGACAAAATACATCAAGTACCGATTAATCAAGCACTTAATGAATTAAAAAAACGTGAAGATCTTGTTAAGCTGTTGTCTTCTATTATTGATGCTAGTGAAAAAAGTAAAATGATAAAAGACTTATTAGATTCTGGTGAGTTATTTTCCACGCTAAAACTAACCAGAGACGAAGCATACACTTTCTTAAAGGAAATTGAAATATATGAAGGTTGCGGCATTGTTTGTCGAATTCCTAATTTTTGAAAGAAAAAACAAACGTTCCTAGTTAAGATTTCTGTTGGTGAAAAAGCAACATCACAAGTTGGATTAGAAAGTTTGATTGATTTTTCACCACATATTTATTTAGATGATGAGCAACTAACAAAAGAAGAAGTTGAAGAACTATCTTCACAAGAAGAAGGGTTATCTTTAATTAAAGGTAAATGAGTTGAAGTTGATCATCAAAAATTAAATGTGTTATTAAAAAGTTTTGAAAACATTAACAATAAAAAAGACTTAACATTATTAGAAACTTTAAAGTTAGGAAATACACTTGTTGCAAATGAAACAAACGGTATGCAAGCTATTGAAGTTAATAATGGACAATGATTGTCATTACTTATTGAAAAAATGCAAAACCCTAAATTGCTGGATTCTAATAATTTAAATTTGCCAACATTTCATGGGGAACTTCGTCCATATCAACAAGAGGGATTAAATTGATTATCTTTAATTATTCAAAATCAATTAGGTTGCATTTTGGCTGATGATATGGGGTTAGGTAAAACTATTCAAATTTTAGCATTATTAAGTTTGCGACTAAATACAAAGCATAAAACTCTTTTAATTGTTCCGGCATCGTTATTAGCTAACTGAGAAAGAGAAATTAAAAAATTCGTTCCAGAATTAAGATTCAAAATACTGCATGGTAGTGATAAGAGTTTTAAAATTGCAGACTACGATTTATTAATCACTACTTATGCGACATCATTAAAGATTGCGTCATTATTGTCTTATCATTTTGATCTTATTATTTTAGACGAAGCACAATGTATTAAAAATGCTGTTACTAAAAATACAAAATACATTAAACAATTAAAATGCCGTTCAAGAATTGCCTTAACAGGAACCCCGATTGAAAACAACCTTGTTGAACTATGATCAATCTTTGATTTTATCAATCCTGGATTATTAGGAACGTTGAAGGAATTTAATAATTTTGTTAAAGGTTTAAAAAATAACCCGAATGGTTATGAAAGATTAAGAAAAATAATTTCACCATTTATTTTACGAAGGTTAAAAATTGATAAGAAAATTATTACTGACTTGCCTAATAAAAATGAAATTAAGCAATATGTTGGAATGACTAAAAAACAAGTTGTTTTATATCAAGATATTGTAAGTCGTTTAGCTGAAACATTAGAACATACTGATATGTTTCATAGAAGGATGCTTGTATTAACATCAATTATGAAACTTAAACAAATTTGTAATCATCCAGATCAATTTCTAGGTAATCATCAATATAACGAATTACATAGTGAGAAGTTTTTAACCTTAATTCAGTTATGTCAAATAATTAAAGAGCGACATGAACGTGTGGTAGTGTTTACACAATTTAAAGAATTAACCCGCCCTATTGCAGAATTGTTAGAAAAGGTTTTTGAACAAAAAGGTTTAGTACTACATGGATCAATTCCTGTTAGTCAACGAGGGAAATTAGTAAAAGAATTTAACGATGTGCACTACACACCGTTTATGGTGTTGTCATTAAAAGCTGGTGGAGTTGGATTAAATTTAGTTGGTGCCAATAATGTGATTCACTTCGACCGTTGGTGAAATCCAGCAGTTGAAAATCAAGCTACCGATCGCACTTATCGTATTGGTCAAAGAAAAGATGTAATGGTGTACAAATTCATTACTACTGGTACTATTGAAGAGAAAATCGATAACATCATTTCACAAAAAATGAAATTGGCAAATGATATAATCGGTAAAAATGAAGAATCTACATGAATTACAAAAATGAATAATGATGAAATATTGTCATTGTTTAAACTAGGAGGATAATATGTTTTACTCTCGTTATCGTGCTCAACCATCTATGGAACAAATTGCAAGAAGGTCGAAAATTCAATTAATAAAACTTTATCGTACTAAACCTAATGCCGATCCAGTAGTGGTTGAAGATAAAATTTCTAATACATGATGGGGCATGTCATGAAATAAAAACCTTGGACAATATGCTGATTTTTCAAACAGAATTTACAGAGGTAAATCATATGTAAAAGCTGGAGCTGTAATCGATCTACAAATAAATGGAAACGTTATTAATGCGATAGTGGCTGGTACACATACATATCAAGTAGAAATTAAAATCGATAGTGTTGATAAGGATAAATTAAAGAAATATGTAAATGCGATTGATAGTAAAATTGATTGTATTGACTCATTAATAAAAGGTAAATTCCCTTTAAAATTAAAGGATTTCTTTTTAAGTCAACAAGATGGTTTATTTCCAGCACCAAACGAAATGCACATGTGATGTAGTTGTCCTGATGGTGCTAATATGTGTAAGCATGTAGCTGCTGTTCTTTATGCAATTGGTAACAGATTAGATCGGGATCCTTTATTGTTCTTTAAAATGAGAAATATTGGCATTGATACGTTTATTGAAAAATCTATCGCTACCAAAGTTGATAAATTTTTAAAACTAACAACTACAAAATCTAAAAGAACAATTGATAATTCAAAAATTGTTCAAATATTTAAATTAGACAAAGTGAGTTAGTTTCAAGCAAATACCAACCTGATAGTTGATAAAAGTTTCGCTTGAAAAAACTTGTCATAACACCGGTAGTTTGATTGGGCATGTAGGACACTTTGGACAATTATGTTCTAATCCCAATAAGATTGTCGTTCACGTAAACGAAATACCTACATATGGTTACGTTGACAAAGCGAACAATAAAATTATTAATCAAGTTAAAGAAATATTTTTAGAAACTAAAATCATTCAACACGAGTATACATTTACTGATGAGACAAAGGTTTCAACACTACCAATCCTTCCTAACGTTTGTGGCTATGGTAATTCTGTTAACTCATTAACTGCTTGGCTAGTAAATGAAGGGTATGTTGCGATAAATCGAATTGCTAATTTCTTTTACGAGCTAACTAGTGGTGCGATCAATATTAGTGAGGGGTACATTGCGAAAATTCAAAACGATCTAGCCAGCAAACTAATTCCAACTTACCAACAAATTCAAAACGAAGTAACTAAAGAAAAAGTAACACACTTTGATGAGACTTCCATTAGTGTCAATGGTAAACAAGCCACAATCCAGGGATATGCCA
>JAITPK010000002.1 GCA_031289475.1 Mycoplasmataceae bacterium
CTACATGCAATTATTTTGACATTTAATAAATGTTTAATGCCTACGTTCTCACTTACGGCATTGCCACCTCATGAGCCACAACCTAAAGTTAATGATGGTGGTAATTTAAAGTTAAATAAGTCGCCGATACCACCTTGACTAGATGGGGTATTAACTAAACAACGACCAGTTTTCATTCTGGCTTGTCATTGCATGATCTTATCATAATCAGTTTCGTGGTTAATATAAATAGAAGAAGTATGTCCCATACCGCCCTGAGTAACTAAACGATCAGCTTTATCAATGGCTTCTTCAAATGTTTTAGCTTTATATAAAGCTAAAACTGGGCTTAATTTTTCGTGTGCAAATGGTTCTCTTAAAAATTCGACTGATGTAACTTCTGCCGCCAATACTTTCGCAGTTTCTGGAATTTTTACACCAGCCATAGCGGCAATTGTTGCTGCAGATTGACCAACAATCTTCGCATTTAATCCACCATTGACAAGAATGATCTTACGCACTTTGTCAGCTTCAGCAGCGCTCAAAACATATCCACCTTGATAAATAAAGTCTTTTCTAAATTCATCATAAACATCACTTAAAACAATAGCAGATTGTTCGGATGCACAAATCATGCCATTGTCAAATGTCTTAGACATTAAGATGCTACTGACAGCCATCTTAATGTTAGCGCTACTTGCGACAATAGCTGGAACATTACCAGCACCGACACCCAATGCGGGTTTGCCAGAACTGTAAGCGGCACGTACCATGCCTGGACCACCGGTTGCTAATATTAAATCAGCTTCGTGCATTACTTGATTAGTTAATTCCAGCGACGGTTCATCAATTCAACCCACGATATTTTCTGGTGCACCAGCTTTAACTGCCGCAGCTAGCATTAATTTGGCTGCAGCAATTGTACAATTTTTGGCTCTTGGGTGTGGACTGATAATCAACCCATTACGAGTTTTTAAGGCAATCATGATTTTAAAAATTGCTGTTGAAGTTGGGTTAGTAGTTGGTATAACAGCTGCGATTAATCCAATTGGCTCAGCAATTTTTGTATAACCAAAGGTTGGGTCTCTTTCGATGACACCACAGGTAATGCTGTTCTTATATTGGTTATAGATATATTCAGCAGCAAAGTGGTTCTTAATTACTTTGTCTTCCACTATACCCATACCAGTGTCGTGTACTGCCATTTTCGCAAGAGGAATTCGCGCTTTGTCAGCGGCTGTTGCCACGGCTAAAAAGATTTTATCAACTTGCTCTTGCGTGTAAGTTGAAAATTTCTTTTGGGCAATTTTAATTAATTCAATTTTGGTTTGCAGTGATTTAGTATCCGTTACTAATACTGTTGTTTCTTTAGCTTTCATATACTATTTATTTTAATACATATAATTAATAAATGTTAAAACACGCGCAAAATGTCGTTAAGTTATAAAAATGCTCATTTAACCAAAACGTGAGTGATCACGCTTTTTTGTGCATTGATTGCCATTGGTTTAATCGTAACATTAGTGTTAGTTGGTGATGTTAATTTATTGCGTCAACAATGATTGATACCTAATGGTGGTAAGCTATGGGGTGGTGTACTTACTGAAGCGAATTGCGAATGAGTATTTTCAGTATATAAAGACGCAATTAATCATTGAGCTGGACCTTTTGGTGATAGTCAAGCTTTTTATAATTACGTTGCTAGTCATCCAAGCGATTTTCCAGATATGGGAGTTACTATCAATGCTTATATGACAATGTTTGATCCCTTAATTTTGATTCCTACATTAGGTACACTAGCGCTATCCATCATCATTCCTTTAATTTTCAAAATATTTAAATTGATGGAAATTGATGTATTAGTTTTTAGCATTACTACTGCAATAGTTTTTAATGGTTTAATTTTTACCGGATTAATTCCCACAACAATTGGTTCAATTTGAATTTGAATCATCCGGATTGTGATTGTAATTGCTTTAGCAGCAATTGGTTTTTTCTCGTTAAATGCTTTGATTAATTTCTGCATATCACACAATCACTTGCTAGCTGAACAAGCAATTAAAGATATTAGTAATTTTGAAAGAGAGCGTAATGCTTCTCACCAAACGATCAATGACTTAACTAAAGAATATAAAGACAAAGATAAAATGACATATGTTGATGTTGATAAACCCAAGAATTAGTTAAAAACTTTTGGATTATTAAAGTCCGATATTCCAGAAAAAACGGTCGACTACTGAAAAATCAGAAAAAATAAAATTCAAAAATTAACCTATGTATGTAATACATAGGTTATTTAAAAATATTGAAAATAAAGTGGTCATTTTATTTTTTTAAGTCTATTAGTATGGTGGAGGAACAACATGCAATCTGCACTACTATATGTCGCCATCAAGCATCATGGCAATTGAAATAAAATTTATCATGCTTTAGAGGAACACACTAAAATTCCACGGCAAAGTTTAACTAAGCTAGAAAACAAAATCAAATGTGATTACATCACCATTATTAATAAAAATTATCCGATTCATTTGAAACAGATTTATAAACCACCTTTTGTGATTTTTGGTGTTGGTGAGTTTTCTAACTTTAATCAACCATTAGTCACAATCGTAGGACGTGTTGAAAAATTCAATTTGGAGTTCTTAAATGCTCTGCATGAATTGGGTTATGGATTTGTATACCAAATAAACGAGAATACATATAAATCAGCCAAGAGAATGGTTCAGTTGAATTATCGGGTAGTGTTTGTAGTTAATAACGGAATCAATCATGACTGACACGAGCTATATGGATCCAACACTTTAGTGATTAGTGAGTTTTACAATAAACCACCCGAAGAATATAGGGATCAAAGTTTAAACAGAATTACATTAGGAAGCGAGAACAAAATACTTTTTATCGATTATGACGAACATGAACAATATCAGAATGAGTTGGCTTTATGCCATTTTGAAAGAAATCATCTTTATAAGATTGTTTACAAATATGATCAATCAATTGTTAATCAATGAACGAAGCATCATGCGGAGTTAATTTGAAACATTGGACAATTTAAGGCTGTTTTCAGTGGAGTATAATATATGCATATGATGTTACAGTTCTCAAACGTCAAAACAAGGATAACTTGCTAGTAGAAGTTCAAAAGGTTAGAACAATTACGGGTAATGACGTTATTAAACCTAAAAAACCCAAACAACCTTCTATAAGGGAAATTCTTGGTCAACAAGGAGAAATTCTTGCTCAGCAAGGGAATGTGTTGAAAGAAATTTTGACACGTCTTGACAAGCATGATAAAAGGTTCGATGCAATTGATACTCGGCTTGGGAAAGTTGAAACTACTCTAACAACAGTGATTAAACTTAATAATTTAAAAACTGCATAATTCACAAATCATAAACTATTCTAAATCACGGTTAATAGCCTTAAAACTATTCCAATCATGATTTTTCTTTTCATATGGCAATAACAACCTTCTGTAAGGGAAAATATTGGTCAACAAGGAAATGTGTTGAAAGAAATTTTAACGCACCTTGGTATGCATGGTAAAAGGTTTAATACAATTGAAAGTATCTTAGATTACAATCCGAAAAATTGTAATTCCAAAGACTTCCCGTTAACAAATGCTCATACAAAACTATAGT
>JAITPK010000036.1 GCA_031289475.1 Mycoplasmataceae bacterium
TAGAGCACGCCCCTGATAAGGGCGAGGTCGATGGTTCGAATCCATTTGCTTCCACCAAGTGGGGGATTAGCGCAATTGATAGAGCATCTGATTTGCATTCAGAAGGTTGAGGGTTTGAGCCCCTTATCCTCCACCAAATATAAAAACCACCTTCGCGGGTGGTTTTTATTTAATTATTAATACTTTATTTAAAGTCTTTACGTGCTAATACAAAAACGGATGTGACAGATAGCAATAATGAAAGCGATATCCAAAATGCAAGTAAGCCACCAAGATTTAAGTATGTAGAAGTGTCATATTCAAAATATTGGATCGCGTTTTTTGAGGTTATTTGATAGTCTCAATTTAAATTTTGAAAAATGCCGTCATATCTTGGCACGAGTCGGCTTTTGTCGAGTGTATCTGTTGAACTACCAGTTTCATAATAATAAGAATATGCACCTGCAGTATTGTATGTAAGTGCTTCCATTTTATCAATATCTGTCTTAAAAGAAACATCAGTTTTATATTTATCATACAACTCTTGAGTTGTTAAAGCAAACGGTGTATAAATTGTATTTAAATGGTTGAGAATTAATCGCTGGAGGTGTCATTCAATTCTCATGGTTAATAAATTGGCCTGTTCCATTGTGAAATCAGCAAAATTATTAGGTAAATCGGTAAAACATGCCAAAGCTTTATTAAATGAGAGGTCAGGGTTATCGCTAGTAAACAAGTCAGAAAGTCATTTGAATGTGTTGAATTGGTCGTCGGTATAGCTGCTATTGTAATTTTCGTTTAAAGCATTGATATAAGTAGATAACTTTTCTGGGTTGGTGTGTCCAGCAAAAGTGTTAACGGGAATTTCTTCAGATGAAGGGTTATAGTAATAAATGTTATCTCAAGAATTGTAGGAACTGTTTATATCACTTTCAATCCCGACAACATTGCTTCTATTAAACGCACCATACGAAATTGTTTTATAAAATATTGGAGCATCCTCATCAGACGTATCAGAAATTGCCGGATAACCAAAAAGATTCGCAATCGAAGATTGTTGAATGCTAGTGTCATGAGTTTTATATTTATATGTTAGTGATGAGAGATCCCAATCTGCCCTTTCAACTTCTTCATCAGATTTTTGTAAGGAAATACAATTGTAAAGATATTGCATTTGTGCACCGACATTAAATACTTGTATAACACCAATGTTGGAATTTTTATTAGCCATATTTAACCAATGTGATGTTGTATTGTCATCAATATCGGCAGGATTTGGTCGGTCAGCATCATTATAAAAAATAATATAGATCACATTATGGGGATTATTGTCGGTGTCCACAACATGTAAATTGACAATGTCAAAGCTACCACTAATGCCATATTCTTCCCTAATAGACTCTACGCTTTTATTCACAGCATCTTGAGGGGTTGTTGTAGCTAAAGGTAATACACTACCGAGCGCTTGTATACCAATGGCGAATCCTAGAGTGGCAAACAACGCGGCAATTTTACCCATAGGGATACAAAATAACACGCCTATTGACCCGAATACCAAAACGTTAATAAAACTACCGATGAGATAAGAAAATATGATTTTGAGCAAAGATACAATTGAAATTTCTTCCGCATACTTGTTTGCTGAATTAAGAAATAAATTAGTGAAAAAAAACAGTGATCCAATGACGATGATGAAAGAAGATACAATCAACATTCATAGAAACTTTGATGCAATCATTTTCCGACGAGCAATCGGTTTACTAACTATCAATAGCTCGGTTCCATCATCAACCGGAGAACGAAAAATAAAAATGGCTTCTAGTGCGCAGATGACGGCTATCAAAATAATAAAGATCGATTTTAATGTGTCGACCGTTCACAATGCTTGAAGATCAGTGCGGAACATTATCGGGAGAATAACGGCGACCCCTACAACTAATAGTCAAGAAACAACCATTAAAATCCATAACGATTTTTTCTTGCGTAATACGCATCAAAGAAATTTCATGTATCTTTTCATTATTTCTTCTCCTTACGGGTCATCGTATCTACTGATCCTTTGATAATCATTTTCTTATAAACAGCATCTAAAGATACTTGTTCCTTGATAAATCGTTCAATTAAAATTTTATTTTTACTTATAAATGTGATCACTTTGAGAATATCGGATTGTTTTGGTAGACTAGCCTTGATGGTTTTATTTTCTTTATCAATAGTGTACTTAATTTTATTCTTATGAAAAAAGCGTTTGATGGTTGCATCTTTGTTGGTTTTAATTACATAATGAGTGGTGGTTTTCATTGCTTCTTGCATTTGTGCTTTGCTGCCATCAAAAACCGTGTGGCCACCATCAATAATGGTAACGGAGTCAAAGTATATGTCTAATTCCGCTAGAACATGTGAGGAAATCAAAACACTTACTCCACGATGTCTTAACTTATTTAAAACAACGAAAAATTCATTACGTGCTTGAGGGTCAAGGTTGGCTACTGGTTCATCCATTAAGATGATATTGGGATCGTGAATTAAAGCTTGAGCTAGAAGCATTTTCTTTTTTTGACCACTTGAAAAAGTATTTGGTGATTTATTTTTTAAACGTCATAAATTCATGGACTTTAATTCTTTTTCAGTCCTAATTTTGGCGTCTTTAGGTGATACACCGGAGAGTTCCATCATTATTTCTAAATATTGAAATGCGGAAAATTGTGCTGGAAACCTTGGTGTCTCAGGAATGTAACCAAGTTTAGCTTTAGCTGCTTCTTTGTTGGAGTTGATACCATTAATTAGTATCGTCCCAGACCAATTGACATATCCGCCAATGATTGATTTCAATGTTGTGGTTTTACCAGCACCATTGGCACCAATGAAAGCATGGAACTCGCCTGGATAAACATTGATGTTGACATTTTCTATGGCCGGTGCTTTACGACGTGAATATTTTTTAGTAAGATTTCGCACGAAAAGAACGGGTTTTCTAGTCATTTTTCCGTATTCTGCAATGTCTTTTGTAAAATATTGCGGTGGAAATAATTTCTTAATAAAACTTACTTTTGGTTGTTTTTTAGTATTAGTTTGCTTAGATGTGGGTTTTACTGGCAAACTTTTTTTTGTCTTAGATTTTGCCATTGCCACTATAGGTATTGTAAGCAATATTTTTGTGTCGAGCTACAATCATCAAAATACCTGATACAGTTCCGAATGGGAAACTAAATAGTTGAAGAATTGCCAAAGCTAAAGAATATTGACCGGTATGCATTGTTTTTGCAATAGAACCCACACTACACCAATTAAATACGGCACAAGCAACATATCATGCTCCAGCGACAAACAATAAAATAATACCGGTGTCATACAATAAAGTTCCTAATCCGACTACATCCATATCAGCAGGCACTGGGTTGAACCATTCGTAAAGTTTGTCGATAAAAAGATTGAGTCAAGATTCATAATTAACTAACATAAAAATAGCGACGACTATGGAAGATATAGTGACACCGATAGCATAAATACCACCAAGAATTGACAAAACATAGGCAGGAACATGCAAATTGTTAAATCTTTGATTAGCAGGGTTTTTAATAGGGGCAACAGCTACTTTTTTTGAAGTATAAGCATTAACAATTGTTGGTTTTGGTGTTTGTTTTTTAGCACTTGACATAATGATTTATTATACTATTTAATGTCGTTATGAATGTAATGAAAAGAATATTAAAACCAGTCTTAGATTCATTAGATAAATGTGAACCGACGTTAGAATCTATTCAAAAAATAATTCTTCAATATTTTGCCAATAATGTCTGCGCCGAATACACAGAGAACGGACAAACATTACGAGTTACATATAAAGAAATGTTTGATAGAGCAAGTATTGTTGCCAGCAATATTTTAAGCAAAGGTCGTGTAAGTAAAAATCAAGTTTGCATTCTTAAAATGGCCAATAGTGTTAATTGATTAATTGCATTTTGAGGTATTGTACAAGCTGGGATTAAACCTATTTTGGTAAATCCATCCATTGAGAAAGACGTGTATCAATCAATTGTTAAGCAACTGACGGTTTTTTTGACGATTAATGATGCAAACATGCATTTGTTGTTAAAAAACACAAACAAGCGGTGCTCTGTAGATTGAGCTAAAGAAGTAGCGTTCCTATCATCTGGCACGACCGACATTCCTAAAATTATTACTTATGATGTTGCTTCGTTTAAGTCGCAAATCATGGTTGCATCGTGGGTATTACAAAAAAATAAAGCCATTCGCATCAATAATAAAGATGGGATAGACTCTATCAAGATATTAGCGTTTTTACCGTTTCATCACATTTTCGGGTTTATGGTAATAGTCATTTGGTTTGGTTTTTTTGGTAGAACTATGGTATTTTTGGATAATTTGTCACCAGAAGCCATTCAATATGCCTGTAAAAAACATCAAGTAACCCATTTTTTTGCCGTACCTTTGGTATGGGAAAATGTTGTATCTTCTATATTGAATGAGGCAAAACGACAAGGCAAAGACAAATTATTACAAAGAGTTATTAAATTCAGCAATTGACTACAGACTATTTTTCCCACATTTGGTACATGGTTCGCACGAAATATATTATTTAAAAAAGTACGTGAGCAAGCTTTAGGAAATACATTAACTTTTCTTATTTCAGGCGGATCAATGATTAATAAGTCATATCTAAAAGTCCTAAATGGATTAGGATATTCAATTCATAATGGTTATGGTTTAACAGAAAGTGGCATCGTCTGTGTTGAATTATCAAAAAGAACCAATAAACGTAATCTCGAAAGCGTTGGTATACCGTTTCCTAACGTGACTTGACGAAATAACAAAGGCGTGTTAGAAATTAAAGGAGATCTATTATTTAAAACATGTTTATCGCATAACAAAACAGAGGTAATTGATAAAAACGCCTGGTATTCAACCAACGATGCCATTAGAGTTAAAAAAAATCGTTTAATAATCATTGGTAGACAAGATGATGCTATTATTGGTAGCGACGGCAATAATGTTTACCCCGAAACAATTGAGAATCTTTATAACACCACCTCTTTATATACAGTCGGTATTGTTGGGATCAAACAACGTTCTGGTTATCACCGCATTAGCTTACTAGTTAAATTTAACAAAACAATTTCTGATGATGTTAAACAAAGAGTGATTCATAACATTTTGAAAATAACAGAACAAATTCCGATTAGTCGAAGACCAGCACGTTTTTTCGAAGTAAACAATATCCCATTAACTGAGCTTGGAAAAGTCAAGCATCACGAATTAACAACTTTATACGAACACAACAAAATTGAACTATCACCAATCTCTACAAATTCCATTGTTCGTCAAGAACAATCTGAAAAAATTGATCCAGAGTTATTGAAAAAAATACGTCAATGTTTTGCCAATGTTTTTAAAATTAAAATCGAAGAGGTTCAAAATGATACTAACTTTATCACGGATCTTGGTGGTAGTAGTTTAGATTATTATTCTATTTTGAATGAAATTCAACACGTTACTGGTAAAGAGATTAAATTAGTAGGCGAAAAAATATTACTTACTCCAAATGATTTTGCAATTTATCTAATGCGTTAATATAATTAATGCCATGCTTAAACTTACAAAACGCAAAGAACCGCTTTATGCATTGTCAGGATTTGGTCCAAATTTTTTAAATTTGTTTGTCGCAGTTTATTTACAAAATGCCGTTATTGGTCAAATGCCATGAATTAGTTTAATTGACCCAACCGACCCCACCACTCGATTGTTTGTTACCGTAGCAATATTTAGCGCTTTAATTTTGGTTACAAGGATTCTTGATGCACTAACAAACATTCCCATAGCCCATTTGTGTGACCGTACAAAAAGTCGATGAGGAAGACGCAGACCTTGTTGTTTAATTGGCATGTGCATCATGATTCCATGTTATATATGTTTATGCAACCCTTTAATAATTAACCCACCATTGGATGGCAGCACATTAAATGCATGTTGATTTGCCATCATATTAATAATTTACTTGTGCGGTTCCACTTTGTGTATGGAGTCATTTTACGGTTCTTTCCCTGAAATTACATACGATACACAAGCTAGAATTAGATTAACAAGTTGAAAAGCTTTTTACGACACGATTCAATATTCAATTGGTTATGCATTATTACCAGTTGTACTAAGCGCATTAAATAAAAACGGTATTGTTTTGCAAACGGTAGCTTTGTGTCTGACACCATTATTGTTGACAATGTTAATTCCAATATTTTTAATAAAAGAACCTAGTTCTTATTTCATTATTAACACACCGACATTGAAAAAGAAGAAACTAAAAATTCAAGCTAATACTACATACGTAGGGTTTTGAGAAAGTATTAAAATTTCCTTAACAAATAAAAATTTCTTAATATGAGCATCAATCTTTGCTGTGTTTTATTTCGGATTAGATTTATTCTTGTTGGGACAAGGTTCATTAGCAGGCTATTCATTAAAACTAAACGGATGGCAAACATCGGTAATGAATACGGCAGCATTCGCCCCAATACCTTTGATGCTTTTGATTAGCAATAAGGTGATCAAGAAATATGGCTTTAAAGTATCTTTCATTGTGGCAATCATTTCTTTTATGATTGCGATGTCATCATTTATGGTTGCTCACCACGCTTGGACCAATAATGTGTGAATCAGTTTTTCCATCGCAACTGTTGGTTCAACAGTTGGTAGTTATGGAATAACTACATTTTTTTCAGCACCATATTTTGTGCCTGCACAACTTGCTAGTGAAGCGATAGAAAAAAACAAAAAAGTAAACTCATCAATGTTTTTTGGAGTGCAAGGAATTATCGTAGCTATTTCAGCAGCTTTAAACGATGTTGTTTGGATTAATGTGTCACAATTGGGCAACATTGTTGATAGCGAAGGGAATGTTACTGGTAACGATGGAACCGGTGCACATGTTATGACTTATATTGTTTTAGGTGTTTGTACTGCGGCGTTGGTTGCTGCCATCTTCCTACCTAGATATTTTAAAGATATCGGTAAAAAAGCCAAGGTAAAAGTTAAACCATACGGACCAACAGATGTCGCAAAGAATCTATAAAGATAATATTTTTAAACATATGTTTAGATGATTTCTCAAAACAACTGGTTTGATACCGACTTGATTTGTGTTTCATCCTAAATATATCTATGAAGATAAAACTAAACAAAAGAAAACTATTAAGGGTCGTGCCATCATTGCTAGCAATCATAAGTCATCGATGGATCCACTTTTAATGATGTATGTCTTTATTAGACGTTATCTACATTGCGTGGTTGGAGAAGTAATTTATGAAAACTACAAAGTGTGAGGGTTTTTCTTAAAAATGTTGGGATCAATAAAAGTGGATCGATACATTGCTAATCCGGATTTTTTAAATAAATGTAATGATATTTTACAACACAATGGTGTTGTGGAAATATATCCCGAAGGGAAGTTACCATTAGATCCCCGTTCGGACATCATGATGCCTTGAAAGGTTTCTGTCACATTATTATCTATCCAATCCAATGCTCCCATTATTCCGGTTTATCATGGTGGTAAGTATGGATTTATGAAACGCAAAGTGGTGGTGATTGGCAAACCAATCAATATGCGTGATTATTGTAAGAATTTAAATCCAGAACTAGCAGAACTAACTAAGCTAACTAAAATGTTAGAAGACAAGGTTAATCAATTAAAATTGATGATACCTAATGAAACCAAAAAAACCACGGAATAAATTTTATTGATTTTACTTTCTATGTAAGATTCTAGCTTGACCATCTTGGTTCATCGTTTATCATCGTAAATATCACTATATGCCTGATGCGTTCAAACGTAACAAAATAAAGGGTGGCGGTATAATCGTTTGTAATCATAACCATTGAATCGAGCCACCACTTGTAGCATATACGTTTCCATTCCGTAGTGTTTGTTCAATCATTGCAAACATTGTTGTGAGGAGTCGCAAAGGTCGTTGATTCTATGATCACATCAATAGTGTTTTCATTGATCGCGATAATTTTGATTGACAAGATCTTAAAAAAATTATGGATAAGTTACGTCAAGAACAATTGGTATTGATTTTTCCAGAATCGAAAATTAATTTAACCAATGAATTATTAGAGTTTAAAGATGGCACAGCGGTGTTGGCGTACCGTGCCAATGCTCCCGTTTACCCTATCTATATTCACCCTAATCATAAACACTTGCATAACCAACACATCATGATTGGAAAACCAATAAACTTGCGCGATCACTTTGATAAAATAGATCAAAACAGCATTAAAGCGATGACAAAAATGTTATATGATTATGTCGCTTTAATGAAAAAGACATTGGAAGAAGAAATAAAAAAGTAATATGGCGATATCTAAATTTGGTTACGATTCATATTGAACAGAACCATCATCACAAACAGAAATTGATCTCTTGGAAAATGATGGTGATATTAATAGTATTAACAAACTCCTTAATTTTGTGGCAAAGCATTATGTAAACAAGTTGGCGCTTGCCACTACAAATGGGTTGCATAAAACTTATCAAGAATTATTAGATGATATATCGTTAGCAAGAGGATATTTAAATAAACAAAACATTAAAAAAGGTGATGTTGTCTGTTTACAAATGAACAACGAATACAATTTTGCTGTTTATTTTTTAGCAGTTACTACATTAGGAGCAATTGCTAATTCCGTTCCCATGCAAATGCCATTAGAAGTTGTGGATAAAATCGTAACCAAAAATAAGGCTAAGTTAGTAATTTATAGCAATGTAATTGCTGGTCTATATCAAACATGACACAATCAAACACCGGCTTTAAATGTCAATAATATCGTTTGAAATAAAAGAATTGATATGACTGAAGTTAACGAAAATGATGTTGCCGCTTTCTATATGACTGGTGGGACTGTTAATTTTCCTAAAACAGTCATATTAACACATCGTAATTTGACTAGGGGAATGGCTAATGGTGCATACGGATACAAAACGGTGTTGTATCAAAGACATTATGCCATCATCCCTTTCTTTCACATCTTTGGTTTAGTAAGAGGACTCTTAACTGTAATGTATACTGGTGGGGAAAATTATTTGTGCGCTGATTTTAAGAACATCATGAAAGACTTACCATTATGTCAGCCAACTTTTTTAGTATTGACTCCCGGGTTGGTAGAAATGATTTGCTTTTATGGAACGAAAGATCTCCAACTAGTTGGCGGACACATTAATACCATCATTTGCGGTGGAGCACCAATTTCAATTCCCCTCTTAAAAAAAGCAAATGCATTAGGGATTTTTACATGTCCAGGGTATGGATTGACAGAGTCAAGTAACCTAACATCTGGAAATCGTTTTCCCAATGAGAAACCACAATCAATGGGTCACTTATTCCCTCACCAAGAAATTAAAATTGTGAATCAAGAAATATGATTACGTGGTGAAAACATTTCACCGGGATACTATCAAGACGATGCTAATAATCAATTGTCATATGATGATGGATGGTTTAAAACTGGTGATCTTGGTGAATACCAAGATGGCGAATTAATTGTAAAGGGACGTATTAAAAATTTAATTATTTTGAAAAGTGGTGAAAAGTTTCCGCCTGAAGAAATCGAAACAATTTTTAATAACTTTCCAATGATTAAAGAATCACTAGTTTATTTAAACCAAGATATGGTTATCTTGGAGGTCTTCCCTTATGAAATACCAAATATGCCCAATGAACAACGTGATCAGAAAATTAAAGGATATTTTGATCAAGTGTGCCAAAAGCTACCAACATTTATGAAAATTAATAATTTTATTATTAGGAAAGAAGACTTTAAACGTTCGGCAGCTATGAAACTTTTAAGGAACCAACAATAGTATGCTAAATGAACTAATTAAAATTATTAAAAGTGTCTTGCCAGATTCAAAAATTGATTTTACTAAAGTAAACTTTCAAAGCCGGATTTTTGAAGATATTTGTCCAGATAGTAGCGCATTATTGATGGTCACATTTGCTATTGAAGATCACTTTAAAATCGAACTACCAGATTTTTTGCAGATTAGAAAAGCCACCGTTCAGGATATCATTAACATAATTGAAAAGCATGAAAAATAAAGAATCGTGAAAATATCTTGAACCGCAAGCGGGCGATCAGGTGCGTGTAAAGCGACCTCACTATTATCATCACGGTATTTATGTAGGCAACGGTGAAGTGATTCATTATGATGAGGGTACTATTGGTGCTTTTTCAGACCCCAAGTTAATTAAAGTAATCAAAACATCTGTGAAGGATTATTTGCGTGGTGGATACTTAGAAGTACGAGTGTATTCAAGAAAAGAAATTAAAAATAAGAAAAGTGTTGATGAAATTTTAATATATGCCAAAAAACATATCGGTATCGATGGTTATGATTACATCAAGCATAATTGCGAACACTTTTCTAATGAATGTGCGTTTGGGGTAAGTTATAGTGCTCAAAGCGAATCTTTCAAAGCACAAGTACGAGAGATGACTAAAAATGCTTAAACTTTATCTTGTGCAATTAGATTCAATCTTACACAATCAAGATTATTTGCACGCACTACCATACGCCACTCAACTACAAATCAATAACTATAAAAGTGAGCAAGCCAAGAAGCAAAAAATTGGTTCAGTTTTATTGATGAACTACTTATTAAACAAATATCGTGTTGATGTGCGCTTATTAAAAATTAGTGAATATGGCAAACCTTATGTAAGTGGCAACAAAATTCATTTTAACATTTCTCATTCAGGCAATTATTTGATATGCGGTGTGTCAAATTACGAGATTGGAGTCGATATTGAATGTGTCAACCCCCGTCTTAAAACCATAAAAAGTATGTTCCTTTCACAATCTGAACAAAAGACACACTTGCACTCATCTGATTCCAAATTAACGCAAATTTGAGCCTGTAAAGAAGCGATAGTTAAAATGAACGGTATCGGCATAACACAACGATTAAACATGATTAATTTAAATAAAACACGAGCATGTGTACACAATATTAAATATAAGAATGCTATGATTGCGATTGCAACTAAAAATAAAACACCAAGACCTAAAATTACTAAGATTGCACTAATTAGTTTGAAGGATTAGTTGTTGGTTGTTTATACACGAGTGCATAAGCTACATCTGTAAATATCTTGCTAATGAGTCCACCAAATAGTGTCGCATTGCTTTTTCAGGCTTCTTCGTTACTAATAACATTAAAGATGGAGTCACTAATAACTTTGATGGTGACAAATTTAACATTGTTATGTAAACAAACTTGAGCAATGGCGGCACTTTCCATATCAACACCGATAGCTTTTTCATCAATAGCGTACTTGGAGACATTTTTGCGATTGACGAACGTTTCACCAGTTACGATCTTCCCGTGATGTAATGTGTTAGGGTATAGTTTTAATACCTTTTCAATTTCTTCTGTAAATGTCTTGTCAATAACATACGAAGTCGGTTCATGCGGTAATTGATTTTTTTCATAGCCAAAGGCCGTAACATCAACATCGTAGTAACCGATGACATTGGGTAATACGATATCACACAAACCAACATTAGTAGCAATTGCTCCGCAAGAACCAATGTTAATAATTTTGTCTACCTTAAAATGGTTTATTAATGTTAAAGTGGCAGTAGCAGCATTAACTTTACCGACACCACTATAAATTAAACATACATATTCATCTAAGAATTTAGAAATGTAAACATTAAAATTATTAACTTTGCTAGTGTGCACATCCGTTAACGATTTTATTAAATTTGGTGTTTCGCTTTCTAAAGCAATGATGAAGCCAATCATGATTATTAATTATAATGTGCGTTAGTTTCTTGATAAAGTTTAATATAAGCTGATTTCAAGTTACGTTTTGCTAGTTTGATGTAATCTAAACGATGTGATACATCTTTAATGCTACGCGCTGGTTCTAATTTATCAGCACAATAAATAATCATATCAAGTATCGTTGGCTTTTTTGGTGGAACGACATGATTGGCAATGGCATTTAAAACCATCGGATCTTCTACATTAAAAAATCTTTTGATATATTGCGCGCTAGCCATGCCATGCAGTGTATGAATTGTTGGGAATCTTTGGTGGTCGTACTTGACAACTAAAGATAAAACTTTTTTGTCGTTAAATTCTTTGGCAACATCGTGATACATCGCAGCAATGTAACATTGGCTAAGAAGTTTTTTATTAATAACCGTGGTTATCTCTAAAGCAAGTTTAGTGACCCTTAAAGTGTGATCGTATCGCTTTTTAGACATAATTGGTCTAATTTGATTATTAATATATAACCCATGTGATGCGATGTATGCACACACATGTTTATCAAGATATTTAATGTTGGGTAATATTCTTAATGAACTGCTAGAAATAGGAACTGGGTTGATGGTTATTAATGTAGCGGGAATTGTAGTTTTAATTTTATCGTCGCTTCTTTTAACAACAATCAATTTAGCTAATTTTAATATTTCTTGCCAACTCTTTCATTCTTTGAAATCAACATAACGATCCGTACCCACCACAATATATAGTCGTGCCTTGGGATACTTCGTATGAAAATGACGAAGGGTGTTGATGGTATAAGAAACACTATTTGATTTGTTTAGAGCTTCACGTCCATCAACACTAACATTTTTATATTGTTTAAACATTAGTTTAAGCATATTAATACGATCTAAAGCTGTTGCGGTCGGTTTGTATGATTTTAATGGTGGATTTTTACTAGGGACAATAATAAACTTATCAACATTAATATGGGATGATACCGCTTTATAGATAGATAGATGTCCTAAGTGCGGTGGATCAAATACGCCACCAAAAATAACAATGTTTTGCATTGCAATATTATATATTGATGAATTATTTCTCAGTGGACGAACCTTGTCAACCAAAATTAGAATAGGCACTATTGGCTGCACTAATTCAGGTATTCCCAGCCGTGACTGCGTTAGTACTCATAGCAGTGTTTGAAAAGACGATAAATCCATTTGCTGCGCAATTAGTAAAACAGTCGTTACCAAATGATTGAGCTACTGGGGTTCAAGATGTATTCGTTACAGCCGGGAATACAATGTTTTGAAGGTCTGTGCAATTTTTGAAAGCTCCAGAACCAACATTATTTTCACTAGAAACAAATGTTGCAGATGAAACATTTTTAAATGTAACATTTATTAAATTCACACAATCAACAAAAGCATCATTACCAATGGGAGAGCTTGTGATGCTTGTTGATGAAAACGAAACTTTAGTTAAAGACGCACATCCTCTGAAAGCACCATTAACAACGGAACTGGCCGATTGTACTGGAACATCTAAATTAGAGATATCACCAATATATAAGCAACCAGAGTCGTAGGCGGTAACATCGTCAGTTTTGAAAATTGTAACCCCAATGTCGCTCGTTCGTTTTGTATAGTCTGCACCCACTGTTAGTTTAGAAATATTATTAATAGTTAAGGACTCACAACCATAAAAGGCCTCAGAACCAATGGAAGAAACAACAACGGTTGCTGGTATAACCAAATTATTTAATTTGGTGCAACCTCAGAAAGCTTGATCACCGATTGCAACATCATTATGAATCATCGTAGTAGAAAAAGTTAGGAGATTTTCGCACCCTGTGAAAGCGCCTTCGCCAACGGACATCCCTGTTGGGGCATATTTATATAGATTACCAAATTTTGCTGTTGTTAAAGAATTGCAGCCTTCAAAGCTATACTTGTCAATTGATACAAAATTGTTCGCATTGGAAAAGTCGATAGTTTGTAAATTATTACAATCAGCAAAAGCATTATCACCAAGATCAATATCATTTGTTTCGGTTGAATCTTGAATTCTAATAGAAGTTAAATTATCACAATCAGCAAAAGCATATCTTTCAACATGTTTAATAGATTTTGGGAAAGTTAAAGAACCTGATAAACCAGTATTGTACATGAAAATATTATCTCGAAAACCAGAAACGATATAGACCTTTTCATTATTAGGATATTTTACAAATTCTGGAATCACCAAATTTGCTGCTACAAAATTTGAACAAGTGACATAATAGATTTCGTCATTAATTGCCGTTGAGTCTCCAAGTGTACCGCTTATCCGTCCTTCCCAATCTGATCCATTTCATAGTTTAATTTCATCAGGACTTGGGTTAACAATATTGACATATAGCGGCTTACTCATTGTTTTAGAGTGATAACCTGTTTTTGTTGCAGTAGCCGTTACCAACCATGTGTATTGTCCTAATTCTTCAGGTGAAGTAAGAGTTAAGATATTATTATCAAAAGAAGCTGATGTCTTACCATCAACACTTCATTCAACAGCATATGTGTCATCTAAACTTGTGGTGCAAACAATTGGTTGTATTTCACTACCTAAAATTTCCTCACCATCATAATTTGGACCGCCATCAAAATTAATTGTAAAGTCCTCAATTGGTGTAATCGGAGTAGGGGCAGGTGTGCTACATTGTGTTAAAGTAATCGGTAAGACGATGGCGCAAGTTAAAGCGCTGCCACCCAATCCACACAATAGCATTTTTCAAACCATATTCTTTTTTTGATTGTTGTTCTCTAAAGTAGTCATATTTTGCATAGCAATTATAATATTAAAACATATAATTCAAGCAATTCTATGTCACGTGGTTATGTTGAAACCGATATTAAAGTCTTAGAGGGATTAGAGCCTGTAAGAAAACGTCCCGGTATGTATATCGGTTCCACCGATATACATGGACTTCATCATTTAATATGAGAAATTTTTGATAACTCTGTTGATGAAGTAATCTCCGGTAATGCTGATGTTATTAAAGTCACTTTAAAAAAAGATCACTCTGTCATTGTAGAAGATAACGGACGAGGTATCCCTTTAGGGAAAAATGCTACTACTGGTCTTTCGTCAATCGATACTGTTTTCACAGTATTACATGCTGGCGGTAAATTTGATGATAGTGCTTATAAATCATCTGGTGGGTTGCATGGTGTTGGTGCTTCAGTAGTTAATGCTTTAAGTGAATGAATGACAGTTACAGTAAAACGTGATGGTAAAGTAACTGAATCTGAATATATTCACGGCGGCAAAATCAAACAACCTACGAAAGTAATCGGCACAACTAACCGCACTGGGACAACCGTTCATTTTAAAGCTGACTCAACTATCTTTAGATCAATTGTTTTTAATCCAACAATTGTTAAAGAACGAATTCGCGAAACAGCCTTCCTTTATAAAAACCTTAAAGTAGTTTTTGAAAATGAAATTGATGGTGAAACATTAACATTTGTTTCACAAAGCGGTATTAGTGAATATGTCGATTTCATTAATGATGGCAAGTCCGCTTTGAATAAAGTAGCATATTTTGAAGGTAAGTCCGTAGCGGATGGGATTGAAGTTGAAGTTGCTTTACAATACACTACTAGTTCGGCAGAAATTATCGTTTCTTTTGCCAACTCCGTTAAAACTAAAGAAGGTGGCTCTCATGAAACAGCCTTCAAAGCATCCTTAACTGAAGTTATCAATGAATATGCTCGTAAATGAAAACTGCTCAAAGAAAAAGATAAAAACTTTGAAGGTGATGATGTTCGTGAGGGACTAACCGCAGTCATCTCTGTAAGAATTCCCGAAAAGCTTATTTCATATGAAGGACAAACTAAAAATAAATTATTTACTCAAGAAGCTTACACGGCGATCAAGCGTGTCTTTGCTCCTAAGTTTACTTATTGATTAGAAGAAAATAAAAAACCAGCTGAAAAAATTATTGAGAAGGCATTGTTGGCAAGGGACGCAAGAGTTGCCGCCAAACGAGCCCGAGAAGATGTTAAAAAACTAAAGAGCACTGGTAAAGGAGCTTTGCTCTTATCTGGTAAATTAACTCCTGCTCAATCTAAATCACCTGAAGAGAACGAATTATTTTTAGTTGAAGGTGATTCGGCTGGTGGCAGTGCCAAAATGGCCCGTGATAAGCGACATCAAGCTATTCTACCACTTCGTGGTAAAGTCATCAATGTGGAAAAAGCAAAATTGCGTGATCTTTTGGCTAACGAAGAAATTTGTACCATCATCTCATGTCTTGGAGCCGGCATTGCTGCCGATTTTAAAATCGAAGATCTTAAATACGGTAAAGTCATAATTATGACTGATGCCGACAATGATGGGGCACACATTCAAGTTTTATTGTTAACATTCTTCTATCGTTTTATGAAACCGCTGATTGAAAACCAACGTGTGTTCATTGCCCTACCGCCACTTTACCGTATCACTAATAAAAATACTAAAGCCATAAGCTATGCTTGAGATGACCATTCATTAGCCGAAGAAAAAAAGCATAATCCTAATCATGAGATCCAACGCTACAAAGGTCTTGGTGAAATGAGTGCTGAACAATTAAGAGAAACTACCATGAATTTGGAAAGTAGACAATTAATTAAAGTTTCTATTGAAGATGCAGCCTTAGCGGAAAGAAGAGTAAATGTTCTAATGGGCGACAATGCTGCTAACCGTAAAGAATGAATTGACAATAATGTGGACTTCACATTGGAGGACGAATAATGGCTCGTAAAGATTTATCTTTAGTGCATTTAAAACCGATTGAAGAAATCATGTCGGAAAGTTTTGGTAAGTATGCCAAATACATTATTCAAGATCGTGCTTTGCCGGATGTTCGTGACGGTTTGAAACCAGTACAACGAAGAATCATCTATGCGATGAATGATTTACAGTTGCTCTACGACCGACCGCACAAAAAATCCGCAAGAACTGTTGGTGAAGTAATTGGTAAATATCACCCACATGGCGACACCTCCATCTATGATGCTATGGTGCGTATGTCTCAAGATTGAAAGAACAATATTCCATTAGTCGACATGCACGGTAATAACGGTTCCATTGATGGTGACAGCGCTGCAGCCATGCGTTATACCGAATGTCGTTTGTCGCAATTTGGTCAATTATTGATTGAAGGAATTAAAAAAGAAACTGTTCCTTTTATTAATAACTTTGATGATAGTGAAAGAGAGCCTACGGTATTACCAACTTTTCTACCAAACTTACTTATTAATGGGGCAAGTGGAATTGCGGCTGGTTATGCCACCAACATTCCACCATTTAACCCATCTGAAGTAATTGATGCCATTATTACGAGAATTGATTCACCGTCTGGTTATTTGTCAACAATCTTAAAGACAATGCCTGGTCCCGACTTCCCAACTGGTGGATCAATTCTTAATCCCGAAGGTGTTCGTGAAGCTTATGAAAAAGGCAAAGGAAAAATTACCATTCGTGCCAAGATTATCCAAAAGACCGCTAAACAAGTTTACATTACGGAAATCCCTTATGAAACTAATAAGTCTTCCATTATTAAGAATATTCAAGAACTAGCTATTGAGCACGATGTATTAAATATTGAAGAAGTCAGAGATGAGTCTGACGATAAAGGTGTATCCATTGCTCTGGATATGAAGAATGGCAAGAACTTTGATTTTGTCAAAAACTTCCTATACAAAAACACCCAATTACAAATTTCTTACAGCATCAATATGGTTGTAATCAAGGATCGTAAACCATATTGCATGCCAATGTTAGATATCTTAGACACTTTCATTGGTCATATTGAATATGTTACCATTGCCGCAAGTAAGTTTGATCTAGCAAAAGCTAAATCTCGTAAAGAAATCATTACCGGTTTAATTAAAGCCATTAAAATGCTAGACGATGTTGTAGAACTTATTCGTAAATCTGCTGACAAAGCTTCTGCAAAAGAAATCTTAGTTAAGAAACTAATGTTTACTGAGTCACAAGCAGAAGCTATCGTCAATTTAAGACTATACCGATTATCCAATAGTGATGTTAGTGAGCTTAATCGAGAATTATTAGAACTAGAACAAACAATTAGCGAGTTAGAGCTATTGATTAAAAACAAAGAATATCGTAATAACTATTTAAAAAATCGACTTCGTGGTTACAAAAAGATATTTGGATATCCACGAAAAACCCAAATTTCTCACGAAGAATCTAAAATTGAAATTGATCAGACCGATATCATTGAGGATCGTGAGAATGTGATTGTTGTAACACGAGACGGTTATTTAAAAAATATCTCTAAACGTAGTTATGCCAATTCTGAATATGATAAATTAAAGCTCAAGGATGGCGATATCCCGGCCGCTCAATTCATTTCTAACCAAAGGGATAAGGTCATCTTGATTACATCTCGTGGTAATTATGTTAGTATCCCTACTTTTAAAATTGAGGAATCTAAATGAGGGGATGTCGGCATACACCTAAACAATATCATTGTTAATGATCCTGACGATAAAGTCATTACCGCCTTTAATTTCGCCAATAACTTAGAAGATTCGCGTTGTTTAATCATTGCTAGCAAAAACGGTATGATTAAAAGAACATTAATCAAAGATCTTGGTATTTCTAAAATTACCAAGATTTCCACGGTAATGAATTTAGACGAAGGCGATCTAATTACGTCGTGCGCTATTAGTGATACAGCTGATGATCCGTCGCAAATAGTGGGTGTTATTACCAAATATGGATATGGGTTAGTGTATCCATCTAATCAAGTTAGTGTTGTATCTCGTAATGCTGCTGGGGTAAAAAATGTTACTCTCAAAGATAATGATAATGTCGCGGCGATATTTGTTGACGATGTTAAAAAAGAATTTGTACTAATCGCTTGTATTCAGGGTATGAAACGAATTAGACGTGAAGCGATGCCTCAAGGCTCAAGAGGAAATGTGGGTAAATCTTTGATTAGTCAAATTAAATCCAACCCAATTGAAGTATTAAATGCTTTTATGGTTAACATGAATGAGAATATCAATAATGTGAATCATGAAGGACAATGAAGTTTGGTGAAATCTAGTGAGATCGTTATTGGTGATAGCGAAACAAGAGTTAGTCCGGTTCGCGGCAAACATTCACTATTTGTGACTAAATTAGAACCATTAGATGGTGAGACAGTTGAAAATGAAACATTGTTTGACAAGTAGTTATGCAAAAATATAAAAGAAAATCTAATTGATTAAACTATTTCCGCCCCACCATTTTTATTAAATCATTTAACGATATTAATATTTTTTCGCTAAAAAAGATTGGTATTAAGATGATCATTTGTGACCTTGATAATACCCTTGCACCCCACTTTTCTAGACTACCAACAAAACGCGTCATTGATTTCTGTAAAAAAATCCGTGATCATGGCATTAAATTAGTTATTGTGTCAAACAATAACAAAAAACGTGTCAATGCATATGTTAGCAAATTGCAAATCGATGGTGCCATCGCTAGTGCTAAAAAACCATTAAAGCGAAAGATTGTAAAACTAATGAACCAATATAATATGCAACCCAACGAGGTAATTTTCATTGGCGACCAATTTATCACAGACATTTGGGTTGCTAATCGTATTGGTTCCAAAAGCGTACTAGTTTTACCATTAATTGAACAAAGTAGCGACCAATCATCGAATTGGATTATTCGTTTATTAGATCGTTTCGTTTATAAAAAACTGGAACATGGCAATTTTTTACACCTTGATTATGCTAGAGGAGGTGTTTTAGGCGATGAATACCAAATCATCTAAGATTAGAAAATGTAAAGGTTGTGGTTTGCCACTTTCTTTAAATAAAAACGATTTGGCCTACACGCCAAACATTAAACTGGACTATTGTCAACGTTGTTTTCGATTAAAACATTATGGAATTAATTCAAAGCACGACATTGCATTGTTAAAAACTAGTGAAATTCTTGACGATCTTGCTATTAAAGATAAAGATTGAATTTTTCTAATTAACGACATTATTAATATCGATTTTACTGTAATCAACAAGTTCAAGACACATCGTAAAATCATCTATGTTTTTAACAAAGCAGATTTAATCGTTAATGCTTTTAACTACACAAATGTCCACAAAAATATAGTTGCATTATTAAAATCGTATGATGTTAAAGATCCCAAAGTTATTTTGACATCCACCACTAACAATGTTGGCATCCGCAAAATATTTGAAACGTTAAAAGACATTGATTGGAATGAAAAAATTTACTTTATTGGTAAGTCCAATTCAGGCAAGTCATCGGTTATTAATGCTTTAATAAGGTATTCAGGAAGCGTTATTAAACCATTAACAGTTAGCGGATATTTAAACACCACCATTGATGTTAAACAAATTAAATTACAAAGGCATAATGTGATTGATACCCCGGGATTTAATAGTCAAAGCAGTATTCTATCTAATCTCACGAAGCTAGAAGATGTCGGCAGTATTCGTAATAAACAAAAAATTAAGCCTGTAACATTTCAAATTCACGAAGATCAAGGATTTATCATTGATAATTTTTGCTTCTTACAATGTGAATGTAAGAATAAAGGATCGATTACTTTTTATATTCCTAGCAAAATCCACATTCATCGTACCAAGATTGCTAATTTGTATCATAACTTGGAAAATGTTACCAACCAAATTTATGCTGTCAATGACACAAAACGTATCGATCATGAACACATTCTAGAATCTAAAAACAAATATAACATTCTGGTCGAAGGACTAGGATTATTTTCAATCAAGGGGATTAGTAAAATATTATTAAACACTTTTGTAAATGTTAGTGTTGTTCTCATAAATAACCCAATTATCTAAAAAAGTTAGTCAAGCCAATTCTAAAAATTAACCTATGTATTACATACATAGGTTATTTAAAAATATTGAAAATAAATGAGACAAAAAAATATTTTTTGACAATTAGTATATGAGGAGGCAAATACCGAATGAAGTATAATGAATACGATATTTTGAAAGCTAAAATCAATAAAAATTTGATCGGAGATACTGTGATTTTAAAACCTACTAATAGTAAAACTGGCAATATGCCCACATGATTCAAAGTATGGTCAGAAACAGTGTATCAGAATCAACCACC
>JAITPK010000033.1 GCA_031289475.1 Mycoplasmataceae bacterium
GCTTGCAACTTCTTTAGGAACATCTTCCAAGTATCTTTCGTCTTTGGCAGGCATAAAGATTTCATTAACACCACCACGGAAAGCAGAAATCACTTTTTCTTTTACACCACCGATAATTCCCACGCGTCCTCTTAAAGTGATTTCACCAGTCATGGCAATGGTGTTAGGGACCGGACGGTTGCTTAATGCTGAAATTAAGGCAGTGGTTAAAGTTACACCAGCGCTTGGGCCATCTTTAGGAATTCCGCCACTTGGAACGTGAATATGGATATCAATTTTATTAAAATCAATTCCAGTCACACCGAACTTTTCAGCATTAGCTTTTACATAACCTAAAGCAACTTGCGCTGATTCTTTCATCGTTTCTTTAAGATTACCAGTAATGTTGATAATACCTTTACCCTTAAAATAAGTTACTTCAATCGGGAGTAAGTCACCACCGGCTGATGTATAGGCCATACCATTAACGACACCAGGGATTGGTGAAGGTTCTTTAACATTGTATTCATAGATTTCTTTTTTAAGATATTCCACAACTGCATGCACATTAATTGTTTGTGTCTTGATTTCTTTATGTTGTTGTTTTACAACAAATTTACGAGCAATCTTTTGGAGCAAACGTTCTAATTGTCGAACACCAGCTTCCTGCGTGTAACGACGAATGATATGCATAATAGCATCATCTTCAAATACTAATTCCTTGTCGCTAATCGCAGCTTCTTTACGGATTTTAGGAACCAAATATTTCTTTGCAATTTCTAATTTCTCTCGCTCAGTATAAGAAGTCAATTCAATAATTTCCAAGCGATCATACAAAGGTGCGGGGATTTGTTCTGCATAGTTAGCAGTAGCCACAAACATTACTTTGGATAAGTCATAATCCTCTTCAATGTAGTTATCACTAAACTTATTGTTTTGTTCAGGATCTAATACTTCTAACATTGCACTAGCAGGGTCGCCACGCATATCACTAGTCATCTTGTCCAATTCATCTAATAAAAATAAAGGATTGATTACACCGGCTTGTTTCATTGCTTTGATGATTCTTCCAGGCATAGAACCAATATAGGTTTTACGATGACCACGAATTTCAGCTTCATCACGCACGCCGCCCAATGACATCTTGACAAACTTCTTATCAAGTGCTTCGGCGATACTTTTTGCCAATGTTGATTTCCCGACACCTGGAGGACCAACCAAACAAATGATTGGTGCTTTGGATTCTGGGCTTCTAGCTCGAACGGCAAGATATTCAATAATACGTTCTTTAACTTTTTCAAGTCCATAATGCGATTTGTTTAAAACTTCTTCAACATGACGAATGTCATTGTTATCAGTAGTTTTTTGTCACCATGGGGTATCTAGTAATCATTCGATGTATGTTCGTGTAATGGAGTTTTCTTGAGGATTAGATGCTTCCATACGGTTTAGTTCACTAAGAACACGCTTTTTGACATGCTCAGGATATGGATTTTCTTCAACGCGTTTTTTAAATGAATTAGTATCATTTTCCTTGGAATTAATTTCACCAAGTTCTTCCTTGACAACACGCATTTTTTCACGCAAGTAAAATTCTTTTTGTTGTTTAGACAAAGAGGAGTTTACCTTACGAGTAATTTCACTATCAATCGTTTTGGCATCTTCATCACGTGATGTGGAACGAATGATTAAATCAATTCTCTTGACAACGTCAGTTTCTTGTAACAATGCTTGCTTTTTTTCTTGATCAACAGGTAGGACTGCTGCTACTTGATCAGCAACTTTACTTGGTGATGGAGTACCTAGAAATAGACTTTTTAGAGATTTAGATTCTTTTTGAGATAAGTTAGTAATAGTTTTTTCAATCATGTCATATAGTAAACGAATCTTGTCACCAATATCTTTCGCATTGGTATTGACTTCTTTCAATATTTCAAAATCCGCTTCTAAGGCATTCTTTACTTCAGTTAGTTTATTAATATGTACTCGTTTAGTACCTTTAACTGAAACTTTATATGAGTTGTCATCGTTCTTCTGTAAGAAAGTAATGTCACAAAGTGTCCCCACTTGATAGATGTCATCAAATTTAGGGTCTTCGATTTGTGGATCCTTTTGGCATACGACAATGACTTTTTTATCATCTTCTGATGCTAGATTAATTGAATTAATAGATTTAAGTCTACCAATTTCAATATCTAAAATAGATCCAGGGAAGACGACGATACCTCTAGTTAGTAACACAGGTTTGTTCATATATTTCTCCTTACGTGCTAAATATTAACACAACCATTATAACACAACATTAGCACTTGTCAAGTAAGAGTGCTAAATATTAAACACTTTTAATGTAATTAATGATGGCGTTTAATGATTTAAGTTCAGGTGTACCACCTTGAGCAAATTCATCACGCCCACCACCTGAACCCTTAGTTAGCTCGTTCAAGTTTTTAATTAATGAATTACTGTTAAATGAGTGTTTATTAACAAAATCTTTCGAAGCAATGGCAATATATTGAATTTTACTACCGGCATTATTAATAATTACAAAAGCATGTTCATGATCTTCGTTTGCTAGTGCAGTCAAAGCTTGATTAATAACTTTATTATTTGTTCCATTATAGGTAAAGTAATAAATTTGCTTTGAGGCACTTAGATGTTTTTTTAATTGCTTGATAACTTCAACTTCATTTTCAGATTGCTTTTTGTCAACCGTTAGCATTAATTGTCGATAAATTGTCGTGATGCTAGTAAGGCGCTTGCGCAGATTCAAAAGATTCTTAGAAGAAATTTCATAATTTGTTTCTTCAACCAATGTGTTAAATTCTTTAGAATTTATTTTAGATTGTTCAATGTCTTTGCACATTTTATTAATTTGCAATTGGATAGATTCAATTTGTGTAGATAAGTATTTATTAACGGTTTGATGAGAAGTTAATCCTTCTAGTCTCCAGGCACCGCCACCTTTATTCTCGATGGATACAATCATAAATTCTTCTATGTCTCTGGTGTTGCTGACATGATTACCGCCACAAATTTCTTTAGAAACATCCCCCATGCAAACAACCCGAAGTTTACCTTTGATTTTAGAATAGACTTCATCAAATCAAGCAATTGCTCCATCTTTTTTAGCATCGTCTAAAGATAATAATTTTGTATTCACTGGTAAAGCTTGTTGAATATATTTGTTAACCTCATCTTGTACCTTGGCAATTTGTTCATCAGTTAATTTAGAACGATATTGGTAATCAAAGGTAACTTTCTCTGGTGATTTAAAAGCACCTTCTTGGCGAATGGAATGATCAATCACTGTTTGTAATGCATGTTGAATTAAATGTTCTACTGAGTGATTGCGTGCTGAGTTCAATCTTGCTCCTTGGTCAACATGCATATTAACTTTTGCACCCACGGGTATGTTGTGCCCATTTGTGTCAAACAAATGGAAGTGTTGACCATTAGGCCCCTTTATTACATCCGCGATGGTTAGTTTATTTTTATCTCATTCAATATAACCACTATCATGAACTTGTCCGCCACTAGTTGCATAGAAAATAGTTTTATCAAAAACAACTCAACCTTTCCCGTTTAATGTTTTAATTGGATTAAATTTTTCATCAAAACATCCGATTGCTTCGGCATCAGACAAACTAGTTTCAAAATATTCATATGTGGAATGTAAGTCAAATTTTAGTAAGTTAGCGTTTTGTGATGATAGTCCTTTAATTTCGCGATTAGCTCGAGACACGGTTTGATGCTTTTCAAAGCGTTCGTTAAATTTCGATTCATCAATTTCAATGTGACGTTCACGGGCGAGTTCTACAATGATTTCAAAAGGGAATCCATATGTATCCACCATTTGAAAAACAGTTTCAATGTCTAACTTTTTAGTTTTAACAGTTTCTTCAAATAACTTAAAACCATGTTCAAGTGTTTGATTAAATAGTTTCTCTTCACTTTTTAAAACATCAATAACACGTGTTGCTTCGTTTTTTAAGTAAGGATAGTAATTCTGCATAACTTGGACAACAGATGTAGCAACAAGCGCTGTAAATGATGCTTTAATGTTTAATCTACGGGCACAAACCATGGCTCTTCGGATCAGACGTCTTAATATTGAACCACGATCTTTGTTAGAAGGAATGGCACCATCAGCAATCGCAAATACACACGCTTTAATATGATCAACGATGACTTTATAATCATGGTTGATATTGGTTTGTTCGACATCTTTTTCGAAATATGCATTGGTATGGTATTTCTTATCAGTTAAGGTTTCAATTGATTTAATGATTGGTAAAAAAATGTCGGTATCAAAATCCGTAGGGACATCTTGACTAATAGCAGCAATTCTTTCTAAACCAGCACCAGTATCAATGTTTTTACGCGTAAGATCGGTGTAGTTACCTTTACCATCATTATTGAATTGACTAAAGACAATATTTCAAATTTCGACATAGCGATCATTTTCCAAATCGTCATGGAACATCTTTACTCCAATTTTTTCAGGATCATATTTAATGCCACGATCATAAAAAATTTCGGTGCATGGTCCACAAGGTCCTTGACCAACATCTCAGAAGTTTCGGTCTTTATTACCTTTTACAATATGAGATTTATCAACACCGTGTTTAATTCAATAATCATAAGCATCTTTGTCATCTTGATAAACGGTGATGTAAAGCAAATCTTTAGATATTTCAAAAGATTTTGTTAATAACTCATAAGCCATATCAATAGCTTCTTTTTTAAAATAGTCACCGATGGAGAAACTGCCAAGCATTTCAAAGAAGGTATGATGACGAGAAGTGACACCAACATTAAGGATGTCGTTAGTCCTAATAGCCTTTTGACTATTAACTAAACGATTTGCCGGAGGATTTTCCATTCCGGAAAAATAACGTTTTAATGTAGCGATTCCAGAGTTAATTCACAATAACGACGGATCATTGTTAGGAATTAAAGATTTTGGCGGTAGCTCTAAATGATCGTGTGATTTAAAAAAATCTAATCATGTTCGTCTGATTTGGTCAGTCGTCATTTTTTTCATATAAGTATTATATAAGAACTTTTGCAACAGGTCTTTCGGTCTATTTCGGTCTATTTAGGTCTATTTCGGTCTATTTGTGATATAATGGCGTCATGAACATTAAAAGTATCCTTTTATTAGATGCACAAACTTATGAAAAATTTAAGAGTGATTTTACGTATCATTCTAGTGCCATTGAAGGTTCAAAAATAGAAGAAAAAGATAACACACGTCTTATGGATAAACCATTTGACAAAAAAGTTATTAGTGCTGAGCTAGAAATATACAAACACGATGAAGTTTATGAAAACCGTAATTTGGGATTAATATTTGATGACATGTTCGCAAATATTCAACAACCATTGGTTAAACAAACATTGTGTGAATGACATCAGAAACTTAAACAACAAACTCATTGAGCAAGCACTTATCATGATTCGATAGGGAAATATCGTAAAAAAAATGTTGAAGTTGGTGACAGCGAGAATTTTGCATTATCGACAGAATACATTGAAGAACACATGATAAATTTCGTTAACGACATTAACTATAAGCGTAAAATGCAATTAGAAGATATTTGTGAATTTCATTGTCGTTTTGAAAAAATACATCCTTTTCTTGATGGCAACGGTAGGATTGGTAGATTAATAATGTTGCGTCAATGCCTACAAAATAATATCACACCCTTCATTATTGACAACGATACCAGAAGTGAATACATTAATGCTTTAAAAATGTATCACAAAACAAACTTTGCATCATTTTTAGTTGAGTATTGTAAGAAACTTCAAAAAATATTTTTACAAAAATATTATGCGCGATTCAATCAAAACAGAAACGACCGAACTAATACTATTGTTAATTTTATTAAGGAAAGAGGTTTCATTTCTAGAAAAGATGTTGAAAAACTATTTTCAATCAAAAGAACATCGGCCAAATCATTATTAAACAAATTAATTACTAATGGAGTTTTGATTTCTTTTAATGAAGGTAGACTTTCTGTCTATAAATTGAAATAACTATTCACCTTCATAGTTAGTGACAACCCATTGAATATCATCGTCTTGTTCACATGATTCAATAAATCGCTCAATTCTTGACTTGCTATCTTCGTTCAATGTATCAATAGGGCTCTGTGGTATTAATTTAATTTCACTATCAAATACTTTACAACCGTTTTGCAATAATACTTCTTTTACTTTATAAAAATCGAGAGGTGTAGTTTTAACTTCAATGGCATCTTCTTGTTCAACAACATCGATGATGTTGTATTCCAAAGTTAGTTCTAAAACTTTGTCAGCAGTTAATCCGCTGGTCTTATATAAAACTATATAACCAACATTATCAAAGAATATCTTTACACTATTTGGTTTAGCAATTTGTCCGTGTAATTTTGCTAAATAGCCATTAAGGTTGCTAATGGTTCGATTAACATTATCGGTTAAAGCACTAACAACAATTTGTAAACCATTTGGTCCATAGCATTCGAATTCCTTGGTAGACAACTCGTTAGCATCTTTAATTGAGCCATTAATATTGCGATCAATCGAATCACGGGATAAATTATTTTGTAACGCTTTATCAACGGCCGCTTTTAATCTTGGATTTGCATCTACATTTGTACCACCAACTTTAACAGCAGCTTTGATTTCACGAGCTAACTTTTGTCAAAGTTTGGCTTGTGTTTGTTGTTTTTTATTTGTTTGGCTGGCGACTAAATGTTTGCGAGGCATGGGTTAGATTATAAATTATGCTTGTCGGTTTCCTTAAATAATCATTTCCAAAGAGGGATTAAGTAATAAAATAGTTGAAATTTTTCCGTTGGGGGGGGGGTATAATTTTTAATATATATATATATATATTAGGAGAAAATATGAATACAAGTAAAATAGCGAGGAAAAGAATACAATATCGCGGCAATCAAAGGAGAAAATGGCCGATAGTTTTGTCGTTGATCGGAGCGTCTGCTATTATGGCGGGTGCCGGTATTGGTGTTGGCTATGCAATTTGAAATAAACCAGATAAAATTCCGTATACCGTTCAAGCCACATTAGGAAATTCGACAAATCCTAATAAGATTTTGACTAATGTTGGAGACCAAGTTACCATAGACATTAAAGTTAGTTATGTATATACAGGAAAAATAACCTGAGAAGGTAGCGAAAAAAATTGAGGGTTTGTTAGTTTCAATAATGAAGATGTTAACTTAATAAAAGAAAGCGATATAGAATGAGTGGGACAAGCCGACGACGACGATCACATTGATGGAACTTACAAATTTATACCGGATGAAAAAGGAGAAGCTCATGCGACTGTACAATTGTTGAAGGACGTAAAGGATTTTGATAGTACGCAGTTAATACAATTTTTAAGCGAAATTAGTATTAATGCTTGAGCGGCATATGATCATGCGGAAAGTCAAACATATTTAACGTTTGTTGACCAAACACCAGCATTGCCTATTGTTGATCCAGAAGTCGTTACTAATACGGATTTAATAATAAATGGATCTGACACGAATGCGTCGGTCATCTCCACGATTCAAAGTGTATTTACTGCTTTGCCAAATCCTGCCACAAAATTGGATTTAAGTGGCTACTCATACACTACCTTAAATAATGCTATTGAATTGCTAGAAGATTTACAAAAAATTGATACTTGTGAATCATGAGCGGCGATGTTATTTGCTGAGAATTATTATTGTTGAAAAACTTACGCTGAAGACACATTCAAAGAACAACATTATTACAAATTACGAATTTATTCTTTACATTCTGTTGGAGTGTCTTTGGATGATATACCTATATTCAACGGGTATTTCGCACAAACGTTTTGGAATGTGCCTACTGATACCCAATACTTTCTTGATAGTGTAAGTGGTTTGAAAAATGATTATTATTTATTCTCCGGGACAAATTATTCTTCAACTAACAGCGATCTAACTTGTAGTGTGGTCGGTAACAACGATGGGAACAATATAAAATTCAATCAAACTAGAATGGGTCAGTGACTGCCAAGCATTCAATTAACATCGATACACGATGTCATAAAGGCCATTTATAATAATGCAGTTAGTACTTGGCCTGCTGGTTGATAAAATAAAAACATCGAGTTTTGGTGATATATACTAACCATAAAATATTAAAGAAGAAAAATATCGATTAATAGTTGTCCTTCTAGCGTTTTTCTTAGGATGCTTCGGTATGTACTGTTTTTATGTTGGCAAAATCGGTACAGGGCTTCTTCAATTATTTACTCTAGGTGGTCTTGGTATTTAACGTTTGTAGATTTTGTCATTGCTTGTTGTGGGAATTTTACCGACAAGCAAGGGAAATAAATTAAAAAGTAAACACACGATTAAGTGGAGTACGCTAATATAAAAATCACCTTCGTTGGTGATTTTTATTGGTGCTCAGAAAGGAACTAAACACATAAGGAGTTGTCTTCGGTAAATTTTGAGTCTACTGCATCTACCGCTTCACCACCTGAGCTGATGCAAAAACAAATTGCAACTAAAAGTTCAAACCTGTTTTTATGGATTTTTTATGCATTGCACATTTCTCTTGTTATTTATGATCAAATTGTTTTCTAAGAAACACTTTGAGTTTAGTATATCAACCAAAAATTGAATTTGAATTTTTAATGTCGTTATATAATGTTTATCACATTTTTAACACGAAAGTAATCTATGAACACAAGTAAAGAAGCAAAAAAAAGACATCAATATCAAAAAAACAACAGTAAAAAATCGAAGAAATTATGAATCATTCTTGGTTCATTATTTGGAGGTGCAGCTATATTGGCCGGAACCGGTGTTGGTATATGGTCATGTTATAATTCAGCGAAACAAATAACAGTTGCATATAGTTCCGACCATTACTATTTTAATCAATATGATCATGCTTTTATTGGAGCACCGGTTATTGAAACACCGGACAACAAAGATATTACTAACTTGAAATTTACCGATATCGATGGTGCACTAGCAAAAGCAGACCTTACTTTAAGACAAGATGGGAGTATAGCATGCACTTATTTAACATTAGCACCATTTGGGGCTCTTACAGTGAAAATTCAAGTCGAAGGCGATGTTGGTGGTAAACATTATGAGGCGAAGACTACTATTGAAATTACATGTGATGACATCAACACCATATTTAATAATGATAATTGTTTGTCACCAAATGATGAAGAATGACCATTGATGTTTACTTGCAAAGGGTCTTTTATTGAATCATATAATTTTTCTGCTCTAGCTGACACAGAATATACATCAATTGATTTTGGTTCCTATTATTTTGATGCGCCATTATTTTCAATGTCTCCCCCAAAAGAATTTTGTTATGGTGGACAAATTAAGGGTATCAAGTTTGGTGATGCAACAACAGGACAAACCGGCCAAAGGCTTATTCCCTCGCGTTCGTTCCAAGGATGCGATGGTATTAACTTAGTGTATTTACCTAGCTCGTTGACAGCGGTTGCCATTGATGAATATGCTTTTTGTGAGTGCACAAATTTATATGGTTTTGTTGGTGATAACTTAAATGTTAAGCATTCTGGAGCTACAATTTCTTCAATAACAAACAGTCGAGGTACATTTCCTGCAATAGGAACGAATGCATTTTACGATTGTGGGTCATTGCATAGTGACTTAATAAGCAATCTTAATTACAATCCTGCTGATTTACAATATGTGGAAAATGTAGAAAGCTCATCGAACCGTTTGCTTGGTGCTGGATTGGTTGCCGCAAACGGTAAAGATTGAATAGAAGGAGCCGGACTTATTGCAGACGATATTGGTGCGCAATTAAATAGTATAAGTTTTTCAAACATTCCAGATAGAGGCATTTCCTTGTTTCATGGATGCGCATCTTTAGGGACGATGAATTTAACTTCTAACACTTCTTTAAAAAGTGAGTCTTTGAGAACAGGTGATTTTCTTGGTTGTCACAGTTTGTATAATATTAAGTTGCCTTCCGCCTATTCTGACTTGTCAGGGAATGCTTTTAGCGATTGTTATTCATTAATGTCATTAAATTCAGATGATGACGATTTAGTTGATCTTTCCAATTTCGTTAAAATATATGGTGAATCATTTAAAAATGATACAAACATCCACAATATTAAATTTTCTAAAGATTTACTTACTATATACCCGGATGCTTTCAATAATGTTTCCAATTTACAAAATATTTACATTGATGCATCTTCTGCTCCTGTGACTGGAGCGCAATTAAACATTTCAGATTTAAATAGTTTGCATGGGAACATTGCTTATCTTGGAACTCTCGATAATGCAAAGCGATGGCAAAAGGCTTTTGGGTTAACTGATTGAGTATTGGTTGAAAACAAAAATTTTTAATGAAGAATGTACTCCATAAATGTCTATGTTTACGATAGTGGGCGAATTGCGTCAAATCAAACTGACACATCATTGACATTAAACATTTGGTGATAATTCAATATTTTTTTAATTTTTACTAATCCATTATTCTTCTGAGGATAAATTGTGCTTATGTTGTTATCCAAAACAATCCATTTAAAAAAAATTATATAATCTACAAGTTTTTACAAACAAGGACAAATAAAATATGAACACTAGTAAAGAATCAAAAAAAAGAATTCAATATCAAAAAAACAACAATAAAAAATCAAAGAAATTATGAATCATTCTTGGTTCACTACTTGGAGGTGCGGCTATATTGGCCGGGACCGGTGTTGGTATATGATCTTGTTATAATTCAGCAAAACAAATAACAGTTGCATATAGTTCTAGCCATTACTACTTTAACCAATATGATCATGCCTTTATTAAGGCACCGTCTATTGAAACGCCGGACAACCAAGATATTACTAACTTGAAATTTACCGATGTCGATGGCACGCTAGCAAAAGCAGACCTTACTTTAAGACAAGATGGAAGCATAGCATGCACTTATTTAACATTAACACCATTTGAAGCCCTTACAGCGAAAATTCAAGTTGAAGGTGATGTTGGTGGTAAACATTAATGAAACAAAGACCATTATTGAAATTACATGTGATGACATCAACGCCATATTTAATGATGACAATTGTTTATCACCAGATGATGAAGAATGATCACAAGTGTTTACTTGCGAAGGGTCTTTTATTTCAGCATATGATTTTTCTATTCTGCCCGATACAGAATATACATCAATCGATTTTGGTTCCTACTATTTTGATGGTGCATTATTTTCAATGACCCCACCCAAAGAATTTTGTTATGGTGGACAAATTAAGGGTGTCAAGTTTGGCGATTCAACAGCAGGACAAACTGGGCGAAGGTTTTTTTGGAAGAATGTATTCAAAAGATGTGATGGTATTAACTTAGTTTATTTACCTAGTTCATTGACTGCGGTTACCTTTGATGAATATTCTTTTTATGGATGCACAAATTTATATGGTTTTGTTGGTGGCGACTTAAATGTTAAGCATTCTGGAGCCACAATTTCTTCACTAACAATCGATCAACAAACATTTCCTGCAATAGGAAAGAATGCGTTTTACGGCTGCGACTCATTGCACAGCGACTTGATCAGTAATCTTAATTACAATCGTGCTGATTTACAATATGTGGAAAATGTAGAAAGTTCATCGAACCGTTTGCTTGGTGCTGGGTTGGTTGCCGCAGATAGCAAAGATTGAATAGATGGAGCAGGGCTTATCGCAGATGACATTGGTACGGCGTTATCCAATATAAATTTTTCAAGCATTCCAGAAACTACTGAATTTTCCCTATTTCAAGGTTGTGGATCTTTAGGAGCAATAAATTTAACTTCTGATACTTCTTTAAAAAGCGGACCTTTAAGAACAGCTGATTTTCTTGGATGCCATAATTTGTATAATGTTAAATTACCTTCTACCTACTCTGACTTAGCGAGAAGTACTTTTGCTGATTGTTATCAACTAATGTCATTCAACTCAAACGACGACGATTTAGTTGATCTTTCCAACTTTAATGTAATACAAGGCAATTGTTTTGAAAACAACATAAACATCCGCAATATCAAGTTTTCCAAAAATTTATCATCTATACACGATCCGGATGCTTTTGGCAATGTTTCTAAATTACAAAACATCTACATTGATGCGACTTCTGCTCCTGTAACTAAAACACAAATTCAAATTTCATATTTAAATAGTTTGCACGGGAATATAATTTACACCGGTTCTCTCGATAATGCAAAGTTATGACAGAAATCTTTTGATTTGATGGATTGAGTGCTAAAAGCGGCTTAACAAAAAAATAAAATACAAGGAGTATAAAATGAAAATAAATACAAGCAAAGAAGCAAAAAAAAGAATTAAATATCATGGTGATGATAAGAAAAAGAAGAGAAAAACAGCATTAATTGTAGTAGGAAGTATAGTCTTGTTAGGCGGAGTGACATGTGCTATCGCTTTACCACTTACATTGTGTAAGCAAAAACCTGATATCCAGGGAAACGATATTGATGGGTCTAATTGAAGCGGACGAAAATCGGGGACACTATCATACGAAATACACGATAATTTGGTTTCTTATGTCCAAACTCAATCCGAAAAAGCACCCTATGTTGCGACTGATTTAGTTATTCCTGAAAAAGTTGTTGACACAGAAGGCAATGAATATGTAGTTAATGCAATTGAAGAAAATGCATTTTACGACGAAAATCTTAGTGGAAGTTTGACATTACCAAAATCCATTGTTTCTATTGGAATTGGTGCGTTTTATGGCATAAATGAATTAACTTCCGTGCAAATTGCTGACTCTACATCAACAGAAGAACTTATTGTTAAAGGAGATGCTTTTCGGAATTGCGGAAAGTTATCAAAAGTCGATTTTAGTAATGCTTCTAATAAGTTTACTATTGGAGATGGTTGCTTCGCTGGATGTCCTAAATTAACAGAAGTCGCTTTAAATAATTTCAAAAATGATAGTGTTGCTACTCCATGTATCGGTTCCGGCGCATTTAAAGATGATTTAGTGCTTACAAAATTTTCAGCATTAGGAAGCTACAATAACAATATTTCCATCGGTTCCGGCGCCTTTTGAGGATGCACCATGCTGAGTAATTTGGAATTTCCTCATATTTCTATTGATAGCATTGGTGCCATGGCTTTCGCTGATTGTGCATCGTTGACAGTATCAAACATTAAAAGTTTACAATTGGGGTCAAATTTATCGTCGTTTTCAGACACAAAAGGCATCGCGATTTATAAGTCAAGCGATACTCGCGCATACGACTCTGGATGTTTATATGTTGGTAATATAAATAGTTTTTCAGATGAGCTACCTTTAGAATTAGCTAATTCTATTGGAGATGACGCTTTTCATTATTGTGCTAGTCTAACCGACATTACCTTTTCATCTGATGAAATTGTAGATTCTTCCATAGGAGAAGGCGCCTTTGCTGGTTGTATAAATTTAAAAAACATTACTTTTGCAAACATTGAAACACCAATTTTTACTGAATCTTCTACAACTAGTAAAGCTATCGGCTCTAATGCTTTTGCCGATTGTACATCTTTGAAAAATATTGTGTTTCCGAATGTTACATCTTGAACACCAGAAGCTCAGTCTGCGGACACTGATGCTTTCGACAACTGTGCAAAGTCAGGTTATATTGTATTTTCTAATGTAGGATACACTCCTAGTGATACTGTGGCTACTGATGGTGCCAAATGAATGGAGAATTATGCTGGAGGTGGTTGGACTGGCTCAGCAACTCCAAAATCATAAATCATTACTTGCATTTAACAATATAAAAAAATCACCATCACTGGTGATTTTTATTTGGTGCTCAGAAAGGGACTTGAACCCTTAAGAAGTTGCCTTCGGTAGATTTTGAGTCTACTGCGTCTGCCGTTCCGCCACCTGAGCTGATATAAAAACAAATTATAAAGTATATCTGTCCTGATGATTTATAATCTTATCCTAAATGGTGCGGTAGCCAAGTGGTAAGGTCCGAAGCTGCAACCTTCGTATTCATCAGTTCGAATCTGATCCGCACCTCCATTAATGCGCCCATAGCTCAATTGGATAGAGCGTCTGG
>JAITPK010000045.1 GCA_031289475.1 Mycoplasmataceae bacterium
ACACTAACACCGCCAGCACCAAAGTCATTACATTTTTTAATTAACTTAGTGGCAAGCGGATTTCGAAATAATCTTTGAATTTTACGCTCGCATATGGGATTACCTTTTTGGACTTCTGCACCAGATTCGGTGATGGATTTATTGGTGTGAGATTTTGATGAACCAGTTGCACCACCAATCCCATCTTTACCTGTACGACCGCCTAATAAAATAATAACATCACCATTAGATGGTGTCTTGCGGACGACATTCGTTTTTAAAGCGGCGCCAACAACTGCACCAACTTCCATGCGTTTAGCAACATAACCTGGGTGGTAGACTTCGTCTACTTGACCGGTTGCTAAACCAATTTGGTTGCCATAAGAACTATAACCACGAGCCGCACCTTGTGTAATAACTCTTTGTGGTAATTTATTAGGAAGAGTTTTTTCAATTGGTGTAGTTGGATCGCCACTTCCGGTTACACGCATCGCTTGATAAACATATGTACGACCTGATAAAGGATCACGAATCGCACCGCCTAAACAAGTTGCCGCTCCACCGAACGGTTCGATTTCAGTCGGATGGTTGTGAGTTTCGTTTTTAAACATCAACAAGTATTTTTCCACTTTGTCATTAATCTTTACATCCACATTAATAGAACAAGCATTATTTTCATCAGAGATATCTAACTCTTTCAAACCACCATTACGTCGTAACTCTTTAGCAACAATGGTGCCAATATCCATCAATGACATTTTACGCGTAGTGTTCTTACCGTAAACATGCTCACGTGCTTTTAGATATAGCTGGTAAGCCTTCTTAATGGGGTTTGTGTATAAACCAGATGGGATTTCAATTTTTTCAAGTTTAGTTTCAAAAGTGGTGTGACGGCAATGATCGGATCAGTAAGTGTCGATGACTTTAATTTCAGTAACTGTTGGTTCGCGTTTTCCACTAATAAAATAATCTTGAATCATTGATAGATCATTAATAGTCATCGCTAGCCCTTGGGTAGCGTATCATTTTTCTAATTGTAGTTTGCTCCACTTTGTGAAACCATTAATATGCTCAATTGGTTTTGGCAATGTGTACTTTATCAAATAATCACGCGAGTTAATATTAATCTCGTGTGAGTCCGTCGGATTAATTAAATATTTTTTAATCTTATTAATAATATCGTGTGGTAATTTACCTTCTAACACATAGATGGTAGCAGTTTTAACAATGGCATTGGTTTTGGGGTTAATCAACTTAAGACATTGTTCAGCTGAATCCGATCTTTGGTCAAACTGGCCAGGAAGAAAAGCCACCCCAAAAGCATTTTCGTGTGGTTTTTTGGGGAATTGTTTTAAAAATAGCAGATCTACAGGTGGTTCACTAAAAATCGTGTTTAATGAGCTTCTGTATGTTTTATCGTCAACATTAGCGATGATGTATTTATTAAGTATGCGGGCGTTGTGTAAAGTCTTGATATTTAAATTAGTTCGTAAGTCATGAAGCAACTGAACTGCCTCAACATTAAACGGACTTTTTTTCTCTATATAAATTACGCGCGCATTAGATTTCATAGTTTATTACATACTCTCGCACATTAATCGCGATACAAAGATTATAATATACTACACTTAGAAACATATTATGTTAACGTATCTGACAAGTAATCAAATCATCATCGGTTTAAATAGTTATCACCCCATAAAACGTCTAATTCGAGAAGGAAATTTTAAAAACGTTGCTTTTCTTTATGGTCAAGATGAATTTAATCAAGAAATACCTGGCACTAAAAAAATCATTAAAATATTTAAAGCATGTAAGATTCCATTTCAACAATTTGCTTTGAGTATGCGCTCGAATGTAATTACTTTAGACAAAAACATTGATTTAATTATTTCATATGGAGAGCGTTATGTTCATGACATTGCCAAAATGTCTAACATTAGTGCTTGTCCTTTATACACAATTGAATATGATGCTGGTCGTATGTCATCATATGGTACCGGTTTGTTATGAAAGAGTGGCAAAACCGTCAGTAAAGTAACAATTCCTACCGTAACTTTTAATGCTTGTCACAATGTTAAAAAATGAAACATCATGGATAAGATTTATTTTTTACACGATATTCCTTTAGCTTTAGAAGCATGTTTTTCTACTACAAAGTCTAATGATTTTGTTAAAACATGCGCCTATAGCGGTGTCATTGAATGTTTACGTTTAAGAAAAGAAATTATTAAAACCAAGAGTAAACGTAAGTTACGTAAGTTTTATGCACAATTAGCTCAAACTGATATTCTTATGAAAAATGCTTACAATAATTCGCCACTGAGTTTTGAAACAATGTCGGTAGCGAATGCTACCGAGCATTATCGTCAATTCGAAATTGCTTTAGCTTATGAGAGCAACGATATTATTACGAATTTAATTCGTAAACACGGTGCGCCTATTTCGACAGCATTAGAATTTTATGGCAGTAGTTTGAAAGAATTTCAAACTGAGTTCTCAAAATTTTACACCGATTATATTGAGGACCCAAAACGTTGAGAAGTAGCTGGTGATATTTTGGGTAAGCATTTAACTGAAATCATGGGCAAGAACCAACAAACTAGGAGGGTGATGTAATGATTTATCAATTATTTACTTTAGGTTTAAGGTTTCGTCCAATCCGCAATTTAATGCTGTTGATGAAAAAAATACCAGCCAAGCTGCACACTGTAAATATGCTGAAAGAATGGAAAGAAAAAGATTATATTTTTCAAAATGCTAGTGTTAGTTTGCTTGGGCACGGATCCCTTACTAATTTTGCATTCGTCTGTGATGCTTTCCATTTTAAAAATCCATTACTCATCACTGATCCAGTCTTAATTCAAACTGGTGTGGTTAAAAAAGTAATCAACCAACTGAATAAAAACGGTATCAAATACGCCATCTTTGATGGCGTACAACCAAATCCATCAACCGAAGTTATTGATCAATTGGTTAAGCAATATCGTAAAGACAAATGTGATGCTTTAATTTCGGTCGGTGGCGGTAGCGCTCATGATTCTGCTAAAGCAGCATGTTTAATTTTGACAAACAATAGTAGTGACCTCTATCGCTTTCAAGGATTGAATATAACAAAGCAAGCAATGGCGATGCCGCTGATTGCCATCAACACCACAGCCGGTACCGGAAGTGGTGTGACCAATGTGGCTGTAATCACCGATGAAGTACATCATTTTAAAATGACGTTAGTAGATAAGAATATTCAGCCAAATGTCATGATTGACGATAGTGATTTAATGATGGGATTGCCACCTAAACCAACTTCATGGGTCGGTGTTGATACCCTTGTTCATGCCATTGAAGCAGATTTATCTAACATCCCTAGTATATTAACAAACGCCTACACTAGACAAGCGATGCACTTGGTGTATAAATATTTACCAATTGTTTATAAAAACCCTGGCAACGTGGAAGCGAGAGAAAAAATGGCTTATGCCGAGTATTTAGGTGGTGTAGCCTTTAATAGTGCTTCATTAGGATTTGTTCACTCTATGTCACACGCCATGAGTGGTGTATTTAATACACCACATGGATTGGCAAATGCAGTTATTTTGCCATATGTGTTGGATTACGAAATAACGAACGACTTCGTAATTCAAAAATTATGTAAAATCAATGACTATATGGGGATTGATAATAAAATGATTGACGAATACAACAAAGCTAAAGAATGTGTTCGTGGGATCATCAAGTTTTTAAAAGACTTAAATATTCCAGCGAATTTAAATGAAGTCCAAAAAAACATTACCCCCGAACAAATTGAAGCAATGTCTAAAAAAGCGATGAAGGATTTCTGTGGCATTTCCAATCCGGTACAATTCAATCGCAAACAGGTTATTCATATATATGAGAATGCGATTGCCGGAAAGTTTGACCACATTAACGAGTAAGTATGCAAAAATTGATTAATAAAGAAAATAACACAGTAAATTACGGAATCTATGATGAAAAGATTGATTTCAACTGAGATGATTATGTTCTACATAGTTTCTTCGACAAAAAAGTCTCTTTTTTTAAAAAGAAATTTGGTTTTCATAAATTTCATTTCATTGCTTTTAGCAACGACAAATACATTGTTTGTTTAGCATTCGTCGATGTAAGTATTGCTAGGAGCATTTTCGGATATGTTTATCAAAAAGATAAAGGTGTGATCTGCGAATATGCCAAAGATATTCTTGGTAAGAAAATGCAATTTTCTAACAATATTGATTACAACGAAATTCATTTTCATACACGAGACGTTGTCATCGATATTAAAAAGAATATTGATGAAGGCAACATTCTTGGTCATTTTAAATTCAAAAACATCATTGATGTGAATTACGAAGTGGAACTTAGCTTAAAAAACAAACCATTACGTGTGCTTAATCCTGCTGATTTCGACCATTGAACATTTACTGCTAAAAGAGCAGGATTAAAAACCAAAACCTTTGATATCAAAGTCAATGGAGAATCACTTGATATGAAACCAAACGACACTTTGGCATCCATCGATTGGTCTGGTGGTTATTTTCGAAAAGACACAAGTTGGGTGTGAGGTTGTGCCACCACTAAAGTTAAAAAGGACATTGTAGGTTTTAATTTTACCGTATTCAATAACAACGCTTTGTATCCTGAAAATGCGGTTTGAATTAACGATGACCGTGAACACATTGAGCACATTTTATTTAAATGAAACTACAACGAGCCTTACAAGGAAGGTATGGAAATTTTTACCACTGATGATCGTGTACATTTATGGTTTAAACCATTAGGACAAAAAGACGATGTTCATTCTCGAGGATTTGGTAAGATTAAAACCAATTTCCGTCAGTTCTTTGGTGAATACACCGGACACGTTAGTTGCAACGGCAAGAAAATTAAACTAGAAAAGTTTATCGGTTTATTTGAAATTCACAAAGCAATGTGGTAATAACCATCATTGTTGATATTAGATATTCTAATGTTTTTATAAATTTTTAAAAATAGCCAAAAAATGTAATTCAGAATTTAACCTATGTATGTAATACATAGGTTATTTTGATTTTTTGAAAATAAAAGAGACATTTTATTTTTTTGTGGCTATTAGTATGGTAAGGAGGTGAAATACCAAATGAGTTATAATAAGAAAGTAAAAATGATTAAGATTGAACAATACAACCAAGATCCTAAACGAGTCGGCCACGAACTATTAATTTCGACATCGACTGCTAAAGGACCTAGACAACCAAGAATGCCGCTTGATGTACGAATTGCGAATGTGATTGCTCAAACGGTTCCTGGTATTGTTGCAGATGCTTTAAAACCAATTGTAGATCGTTTAGACACAATTGACACTAGACTTGCAAAAGTTGAAGACATATTAGATTACAATACAAAAATTGGAATTTTAAAGACACCTCTTTAATTCGTGGGATAAATATTCCAGGAAAATTGAACATCTTTTAAAAATTGAGAAAAATTAAAACTCTAAATTTAACCTATGTATGTAATACATAGGTTATTTAAAAATATTGAAAATAAATGAGACAAAAAATAATTTTGAGCATATTAGTATGGTGAGGAAAAGAATGTGCAAATCACTAAACAAACAAATCCAAACGAATGTGGTATTTGTGTTATTAATAGCCTTGTTCAACATTATTATCACGCATGTGACAAGGAGACAATATTAAACGAAGCCAAGTTAACCGCGGACGGTCTGTCAATTTTCAACTTTGAAGTTTTGGCACAAAAATTCGGACTATTTGCAGAAACATTTCAATTGGAATCAGCGGAATTTTATCATCTTAAACATAATGAGTATTTTGTCTGTCCGATTAAAAAAAATGGTGGGTTGCATTATGTAATTGTAAAAAAGCACAAACAATTTGTTGAGGTTTATGATTCTGAGCTGGGCCGATATGAATCTTCCTATCAATCTTTCATTGAAAATTTTGCAGGCATAATTATTTTAATTACCAAAGCAAAAGTCAAAATAAATGTGAGAAAGATTGATAAGCCTGACATATTTAAGCATCTAGATGTTCGGTATCTATTAATTAATTTGTTAATTCAGATTGTGGTAGTTGGACTAGGGGCAATCACGGCTGATTTTATGAATGTCATGATTAATCATGTAATTATGAGTAACTCATTAAAAAATGGAGTGATGATCGTTGCAGTATTTGCGATTATCTATCTATTGAATGGATTAACACACTATCTTTTAAATTTATATACGGCTAAATATTTCAAGATCAATTTTCAATATTTATCACACGAATTAATTAATGCTTTAAATCACAAAAAGAAAACATTTTTAAACAAAGTTGATGCTAATTACTTTTATATTATTGACACGGCAATGCATTCAATCACTAACTTTATCGTTGCAGAGATATCGTCATTTTGTGCCAATGTACTATTGGTGATTATTACCATTGCCATAGTTTGCAGTATTAGTTGATGATTTTTAATCATTGGTGTTATTTCGTTATTACTTTCGGTAGGTTTTTGTTTCGTGCAATATCATTATCGTAAGCGTCTATTTAAAATTGGACTACAAAATCAAAAAATTAATAATGGTATTAGCAATGCTTATATTAAGTATTTAAAAACCCAGACCAATTTCATTATTCAATCAGAAATTAGTTCTGCGTTGCAAAATAATTATCATGAGTTTCAAAAAATCTATGTTGATCAGTCGAAATTCACTAGTGCATTAGATTTTTTGGAAACAATGTGCACCAATATTTTATATATAGTTTTGGTAATGACTGGTTGCTACTTAATCGTGAATAGTCAATCAATAAATTTAGGTCAATTGACTTTTTTAATCAGCCTATCAGCAATGTTGTCTAATGCATTTAATGGTATTTGTGGTTTTGTGATCAAGCGTATTGAATACCAACAGATGGTAGAAATTTACCAAAGCTTCATTAGCATTGATAATGTTGGTGGGCAAGGTAAATTGAATGTTTCAAAGATTAAAGAAATCAAATTACTTGATGATAAAAAAACTACGTTATTGGTTAATGGTCAAAGACTTAGTCGGTTTGCACACCATTACATTGATACCATTACATTAAACAGCGAAAATAATCATAAGCAATTGTTCATTAATGACATTAATGTGGAAGAACTTGATTACCATAGCTATGTGTCTTCTATATTTACTTTTAATAGTGAGACTAAAATATCGCCAAGATGAATCGTTGATCATTTTGACAATAAAAATAAAATGTTTATTGAAGCGATTGGTAGATTTAAAGTAAACCTTACTTCTAATAACGAACCAAACATCTATCAGCAAACGCAAATTAATATTTTGGCATGTCTGTTATTAAAAGATAAGTTAATTATTCTAGATGATTGCTTTCGTTATGCAAGCAAAGATAATTTTGTGTGGATAAAAAATTGTTTAATTCCGTATCTTATTGATAACAATTATGTATTAATCTTTGATTAAGTATAATTATGCTATGTCAAAGATAGCAATCTACGACCATAAAGTAGTTGAAAATAATTTATATGACTTTTGAAAGAGCAATCGTCTTTTTGAACCAATTGCTAAAAATACAAAAGCAAAGAACTTTTCCATTATCTTACCTCCCCCAAACGTAACTGGTAAATTACATTTAGGACACGCTTGGGATGGAGCATTGCAAGACACCATAATTCGTTATAAAAAATTGCAAGGATTTAGAACGATTTGAATTCCAGGCACTGATCATGCGGGAATTGCTACCCAAACTAGGTTTGAGAAAGTCTTGAAAGAAAAAGGCGTCGATCGATTTGATATGCCAGATAATGAGTTTCTTGACCAACTATTTAAATGGTCTGTAGAGCAAACCAAATATATTCATCAGCAATGAGCTAAGTTAGGGTTTGCTTTGTCTTACGATAACGAAGTTTATACACTTGATGATAATGTTTCACAATTAGTAAGAAATGTTTTCAAAAAACTATATGATGAAGAATTCATATATCGTGCCAAAAAATTAGTTAATTGAGATGTAACTTTAAAAACAGCGATTAGTGATATTGAAGTAATCCACCGTGAAACGGTTTCCAAAATGTATTACTTCAAATACGTGGTGGAAGGTACAAAAGATTTTATCACGATTGCTACTACCCGTCCTGAGACAATGTTTGTTGATGCTGCTGTGTTTGTTAATCCCAAGGACAAACGCTATAAACAATATGTTGGTAAATATGTTATTAACCCTGTTAATGGACAAAAACTTGAAGTTTATCAAGACAACTATGTCGATATGAAATTTGGGACGGGAGCTATGAAATGTACACCAGCCCATGATTTTAATGATTATGAATTAGCTTTTAAACATAAGATAACAGGTTACAAATCGGTAATTAGCGATGATGGGACACTTAATGAATTAGCCAAGTCAACTCAAAATAGCTTTGCAGATCTTGATAGACTAGTGGCTCGTGATGGCATTGTCGCTGACATCCAAGCCAATAATTTATTAATCAAAGTAGAAAATCACAACAATAAAATTGGTTATAGCGAACGAACTGGTGAAGTGATAGAACCACTGTTATCAGAACAATGATTTGTGAAGATGAAGCCGTTGGCCAAACAAACTATTAGTCTACTGACTAAGTCTAGACCAAATTTTATTCCTCCAAGATTTAAAAAAACCATGGATAAATGGTTGAATGATGTACAAGATTGATGTATTTCACGTCAATTGCTCTGGGGACATCGAATTCCAGTATGATACAACGAGAAAACCAAAGCGATAAAGGTTAGTGCTAAACCAATCAAGAAATTTGGATGAGTTCAAGACAAAGATGTATTAGATACCTGGTTTAGTTCAGGATTATGACCTTTAGCCTTGACGAAGTACGCAAAGGCACCCGCATTGGTTGATTTTTATCCAATTGACATGTTGGTGACCGGATACGATATTTTATTCTTCTGGGTGGCTCGAATGTTCTTTCAGTGCGGTCACGAGTCTGGTAAAATTCCGCTAAAGAACATTTTCTTCCATGGTTTGATTAGGGATGAACTAAATCGCAAAATGTCTAAATCATTGGGCAACGGTGTTGATCCAATGAAAATAATCGATGAACACGGTGCTGATGCATTAAGAATGTTTTTAACTTCTACTGCCACAGTTGGCGAAGATCTAAGATTTTCTAATGAAAAAATAAATTACTATTGATCTTTCGTTAATAAAATTTGAAACGCTCATAACTTTATTAGTCAACACAAACCTACATCTAAGAACATTCCTGTAAAACTCAATCCAGTTAATGCTTGAATTGTTAACAAATTTAATGTGGCATTAAAAGCAATTACCATCAACATGGACAGTTACAACTTTGTTGTAGCCAATCGTTATCTCATTAATTTTGTTTGGGAAGATTTCTGCAACCACTACTTAGAATTTGCTAAACCTTTGTTGAACGACCCTAAGTACAACAATGAAACTAACGTTATTATTAATACGATATTTAAAAATATTTTAATTTTGTTACATCCCCATGCTCCCTTTGCATCTGATTGCATTTATCGTGAAATGTTTGCTGATAAAGAATCCATTATGCAAGAATCTTGACCAACATCAATTAAGGTGGTATTTGATACACCAACTAGTGAATTAATGGTAGCATTCAATAACATTTACACCTTTTCTAGAGAGTTAAGAACCAAAGCAGGCATTAAGCAAGCATCTGTAATTAATGTCAAATTAATTACTAAAGAGAAAATACAGATTGACAACTTAAACCAATTACTGCAACATTTCAATGTAAAAGTTCAACAAATCTCCAGCAAAAGAATTAACCAAGATGCGAAGATCGCAACTTTTGATAATCACATTATTGAATACGAAAATGAATATTTAAGCAAAGAACAAGAAGTTCAAAAGTTGCAATCTGAGCTAAAATACTTTGAAAATGAGGTTAAGCGTTCGCAAAATATTTTAGCGAATAAATCTTTTGTTGCTAAGGCACCCAAAGAAAAAGTCATTCTCGAGAAGAATAAGCTACAAAAATACCTTGAACAACAGCAAAAAATTACAAGCACTTTAAAACAAATTTTACAAAAAAAGTAGACAAATATTTTTTTTCGGACAATTAGTATATGATGACTAAACAGCCCTTTTTTCGTAATCGCCACTTAGCGCTAATATTAATGTTCGCTAGTATTTTAGTGTATGGATTTTATGTAAATTACTGATATTTTGGTTTAAGCATTGTTCCTATTATTTATGCCTTTTTAAATCGGGTTTCAATTAAAAGGTGTGTAACATATGGGTTAATATCCATAATTCCTGTTTTGTTAATGTTATTAATTAGAGAAAAGAACTACATTGAACAAATTGGCCAAATAGTGGATAAAACATTCCATTTCTCCATACGTGAATCCATTCAATCGTTTGTAACTAATAATTACAATCAAAAAACAGGTGCATTCATAAATTTAGTCATTTTTAATGTCAAGAGTGGTGAAGCATGGAATGTTTATCACGACATGATTGATCTGTCGATTGTGTATTTGATTGTGGTCAGCGGATTTCATATTTCAATACTTCGAAACCTAATTAAGAAATGTTTTAAAAAGATTCCAATGGGTGGTGATATTGTTTCAATCACCTTAATTCTTTTTTATTGTTATTTATTAAACTTTGCTATTAGTGTGACGCGTGTATTATTAATGACTATCTTGACGATAGTCATTAAAAAGTGAATTAAAAATCGTTTTGATATTTTGGCATTGAGTGGTATGCTGACGATGCTTTTTGGACCAAGTTGTGTTATGAACCTTGGGTTTTGTATGAGTTATCTTTGTACGGCCACTATTATCTATGTTTACTCATTACAGATTAGAAACCCAATATTTGAGGGGTTATTGGTGAATTTGTCAGCAACCGTTGTCAGTTTACCGTTCGTATTGCAAATGAATCAAGCAATCAGTCTATGAACCGTTATTAATTCTTATGCTTTTTCTTACTTGTTCATATTTGTGTTTATCTATCTTTTAATTACATTTTGAATTGTATGAATAGCTCCGATACAAGCGTTTATAGTCACGGTTGTATTTAAAATTATTCAACTATCTTGATCAATAAATGTTGTTATATATTGGCATCAACTTCCCATTTATTTAATTCCGCTTTATTATTTAGGCTCTTATTTATCAATAAGAATGTTAAAATTCATATAAATTATTGGGGATATTTATGAACGACACATTATTATGAGTTTTTATTGGAATAGGGTTTGTTGCAGGCGTAGCTTTAACATTAGCAGCTGTTTTTAATTTTGCCAAGGCCAGGAAGGTTAAGTCATTTGATCATATCGTTTTACATGTGCAAGCGATGTTTGTTATTGCCAACCTCTTATTTTTAATGTATGCATTAGGAATTTCGATTCTTAGTTATAACGATGGTCGTTTTTGAAACAGTGCCCCTACTTGAATTGGTAATTTCATCCCCTTAATTCTTAACATTGCCTTGATAATTGGCAAAATCAAAACAAACAATACTAAAAAACATAGCAATTCAGCAATCCAATAATTTATATAATCCCTAATATGCTTACGATTTTTTACGGCGATGATAAAAACAATTTAGACTACGAAGCCCATAAAGTTATAAATTTACATCGTGATGCTCCCATCGCTCATTTGTATTTTGATGATAACCATCAAGAAATTATTGATGACGTGTCACAAACGAGTCTATTTGAATCTGACAAGGTTTATTTTATTCATGATGCTTCTTTTCTTGCATCATCAAAAGTAAACGATGTAAATTTATTAAAAAAATTACAGGATATTGGTGGAACTATTTATTTGTTTCTTGAAACTAAAAAGACAATTAATGTTGATAAAGAGATCACCATTAAAAAAGTGCCAAAATTTGTGAAGTCATCCAAACACGCATTAATTAACACTATTTTATTAGTTAACAAATTTAAGTTTGTTAATAACGCCTTACAAGAAAAGTTTGAAAGCTTATTAGCCGATGATCCATTTTTAGTTGAAGGAGAACTTCACAAACTATTTCTCGCTAGCGAGAATCATGTTATTAATGAAGCAAATTTAGAACAAGTAATTGATGACTCTACTGAATTGAATGTTTTTAAATTGACGAATTATTTACTGAGCAATGATAAAAAATCTTTGGTTAAGTTGTATGATAGTTTGATTGCACTAAAATATCAACCAACAGAGCTGATCCAAATCATGGCTAGTCAATTATTCACAATGAAATTATTAAAACAGGCGCTTATGGAAGGATATTCAATTAGTAGAATTGAGACTGAACTTAAAATTCCAAAATATGTACAATTTGTAAATCGTGATGTATTAAATGGAATTAGTATGACAAAATTGGACCAAATAATTAATGACTTTACATTATTAGACTATAATTTGAAACACAATCTAATCAATCCCTATCAGGGATTAAAATTAACGTTGGTGAAATAAAGAATATGGCTGTTGACTTAAAAAAAGAACAAAAAAAAGTTGTTACTAACCTTACAACTATTTTTAATGCTGAATCCATGAAAACAGCCATCACTCAAGTTAATTTGCAATCAATAATTGAGAAGCAATTGAATATTCTAAGTTATCTTGAAAAGACTAACGGTAGTAAAGTATTGAAATCTGCGACATTGTTAAAAAAATACAACGAATTAAGTGGTAAATCTTATGTGATTGATAAAAATGTTCAATATGTTGATAATGATGTTCTAGCAGACGATATCAATTATTTAGGTGTTTACATTCGTAATATGTATAAAGTTGATTTGGAAGCGTTGGCAGATGGCAAAGAAGCAAAAATTGTGACACCAACTGTTACTGATGTTACCCCAAAGCAAGAGTCGCCAATGGCTGGGATTCCATTCATGATGCCTGGTATGGGCGCTGGTGGTGCTGAAAATAATCCAATGTATGCAGCGATGGCTAATGCTCGAGTTCAAGCTGATGCGGCCCAAGGGAAAGTTTATCTATTCAAAACAAAACCAAAATTAATGCCAATATTAAAACTCATTATGGGAATTTGTTTGGCAATTTGCGGATTGACATCAATTTTTGTGGGGATTGGCATGGTACTTTGCAAAGGTTCTTCATTTTTAATAAGCAATGTAGGTTTTGGCGATAAATCAGCAGAGTATGTGGGTGGTCTTGGGATGCAGTCTTCAATATATTTCATTTTCGGTGCAGTGGTATTATTTTCGGCTTATTCGACGCTCACACCTTTACTATACAAAAACACCAAGCGTTTTAACGAAAACCGTTTATATCGTTTTCAATGGCAATCGTTTATTTTTACGATGATTATTTTTAGTTTCATACTTATTTTTGGCTTAGTTAGTGGTGATAGTTACATTTTTAACGGTAATTGTGCTCCATGAAAAGACACACTTGAATCGTCCGGTATTAAATTCGGACTTTGAGCAAGCTACATTGGTTATATTGGCCTGTTATCAACTTTTGGTATCGCTATCATCTGCGTGATTGTTGCTTCTGTAAATAATCCAAAAGTTGATACTGAAAGATTGAACGCCTTAATGCGTCAATATTTAGACGAAATGACAAAAGCACCACAAAACACTGGAGCACCGCCGCCCGTCAAATAGACGAGTTGCAACAAACAAAGCAGGTTATTATGTCGGATCACACACAACGTAGACGTAAAACAATTCTCAAGTTTTTATTTCCTTTTTATCCAATTAAGATTTTTAGTTCTACAAAATTAATGCTTGCATTGGCATTAATGTTTGCATTACGTTTATTAATGCAAGTGATCAGCATTCCTATTCCAGGGTTTGTTTTAAATTTTTCATTTGCCTATTTACCAGTGATGTTGATTGGTTGATACTTTGGACCGATTTATGGATTTGTGTGCGGAGCCATTTGTGATACGATGTGTTATTTAATATTTCCGGGTGGTTTATGATATTGGATGTATGCAATTCAAGAACCAATTATTGGACTAATCGCGGGTTTATTTGCATCGTGATGTATTTATCGTCAGTCTAAACCTAAGATTAATATTGGTGTTGATATTGCCATTCAACAAGTTGTTTATCTTGTTTTTGCTGCTGCTTGCTATACCATTATTGTACTTTGACTAACTAATGGGAATCTTTATGCATCACAAGTGGATATTATCTACCGGTGATTATCTTTATCATTAATTACAGCGTTTTTTATATTGATTGAAGCTTATACGTTTTATAATGTTTTTACTAATAGTTTAAATAAACAAAAGAATATTACTTTTATTTATACATTGGTGTTAGTGGCCTTAGTTACTTTAGTATTTTCGTTTATGCTTGGACCCATTTCCACAGTTTCTTATTTGGAGTATTTGAATGGCACACCACCAGATAACTGAGTAAAGTATGGGGCTGTCTATTATTTAATTCCTAGAATTGTGGTTCAAAGCATCAAGACCCCACTAGAAGCGGCGCTTTTAACTTCCTTGGTGTTAGTGATTGATCCAGTTATAAATCGCATGAAAGCGAACGTTAATAATCGTTGAGAATAAAATTTTTACAATATTTAGTTGCATTTTTTTCGCTGGGGGGGGGGTATAATTTTTATATTGATTGG